>JANMYG010000838.1:0-2460 GCA_031381865.1 Betaproteobacteria bacterium
GTGCCGTCTGTTCAAATGGACAAATAATCCAACCGGCCGCAGCGCGGACGCAAGCACCGGCGCCACGGGTTTCACCGGCAGCCCGGTCCGCTCTCGTGTGCCAACCCGGCGCTTTTTACCCGGCCCTTTGCCAACAGGAGACGCCATGTCCCGTTATCCCGCCCCCGCAATCCTGGACCTTCCCGACGACATCCGCGCCAAGGTGCTGGAAGTGCAGGAGAAATCCGGTTTTGTTCCCAACGTGTTTCTCGCCCTGGCGCGCCGGCCGGCCGAATGGCGCGCCTTTTTCGCCTACCACGATGCCCTGATGCTGCGCGAGGAATCGGGCCTGAGCAAAGGCGACCGGGAGATGATCGTCACCACCACCAGCGCCGCCAACAACTGCCTGTACTGCGTGGTGGCGCATGGCGCGATCCTGCGCATCTACGAAAAGAAGCCCCTGGTCGCCGACCAGGTGGCGGTCAACTACCGCAAGGCCGACATCACGCCGCGCCAGCGCGCGATGCTCGACTTCGCGATGAAGGTCTGCCTGCGGTCGGCCGAGATCGAAGACTCTGATTTCACCGCCCTGCATGCCCACGGCTTCAGCGACGAAGACATCTGGGACATCGGCGCCATCACGGCATTCTTCGGACTGTCCAACCGCATGGCGAACATGAGCGGCATGTTGCCCAACCCCGAGTTCTACCTGATGGGGCGGGTGCCCCGCCAGAAGTAGCCCTCAAGCGACGAGCGCACGCAGCCAGTCGGGCAGCGTCTTGGCCTTCTGGCTCGGGGAATCGACCCAGATCGTGGTCGCCCCGCCGGCCGCATGGATGACGCCCGGGCGATCGCTGCGCTCCATCGTGGCCCAGGTCTCGAAAGTGGTGCGCGCCGGGTCGCTGGCATACATCTTGACGATGACGTTGCCCGGGTACTCGATCTGCTGGTAGAAATTGCAGAATGCGTTGACGATCACCGGGCCTTCGCCCGCCGGGTCCGGGACGCAGCCGATCGCCTGCATCCAGTCGATGCGGCAGGTCTCCAGATAACGGAAGTAGGTCGTGTTGTTGAGGTGGCCCATGGCGTCCATGTCGCCCCAGCGGATCGGGATCGAGACTTCGAACACCAGCTTCTTGCGCTCGGGAATCTCGATCCTCATACCGCGAATCCATCGTCCGCGGCAATCACGGCGCCGTTGACGAAATGGCTCTGGTCGGAACACAACATCACGATCAGCGCGTCCAGGTCGCGGGGGTGGCCGACGCGCTTGCGCGGCAGCATCTGCACCAGCTTCTGGCCCTGCTCGGTCTGCCAGTGGTGGTGGTTCATCTCGGTGTCGATGAAGCCCGGGCAGATGGCGTTGACGTTGATGCCGAAGCGGCCCCACTCCAGCGCCATCACACGCGTCATGTGCACGACCGCTGCCTTGCTCATGCAATACACCCCGATCTGCGACAACACCCGCAGGCCGGCCATCGACGCCACATTGACAATGCGCCCGCCGGTGTACGAACCCGGCGCCGCGCCCTGGGCGCGTGCCAGCATGCGTTTGCCGACTTCCTGCGCCACGAAGAACGCCCCCTTGACGTTGGTGTCGAACACGAAGTCGTAGTCCTTCGGCGCCACGTCCTGCAGCCGCTGCGTGGTGCTGACCCCCGAATTGTTGACCAGGATGTCGATCGAACCGACCTCGGTCTCGGCGTGGGCGACGGCCGACTTGATGGAATCGTGGTCGGTGACGTCGAGCTCCACCACATGCGCGTCGCCACCGGCGCCTTCGATCTCGGCCCGCAGTTCCTTGAGTTTTTCGATGCGCCGGCTGGCCAGCACCACGGCCGCCCCGGCGGTCGACAAGGTGCGGGCGAACTGCGCGCCCAAGCCGCCGGAGGCCCCGGTAATGAAGGCCACCCGGCCGGAAAGATCGATGCTGTAGGCCATGAACGACAACTCCAATAAACACTTGGGAACCAAGGACGCTCCGATTATCGCGTCGCTGGCCCGCCCCGCAATCGGTGACGTTGCTGGTCCGCCCCGCGATCCGTGACGATGCTGGTCCGCCCCGCGATCCGTGACGTTGCTGGTCCGCCCCGCGATCCGTGACGTTGCTGGCCAGCCCCGCGATTCGTGACGTTGCTGGCCAGCCCCGCGATTCGTGGATGCCGGATCGAGTCCGGCATGACAAGCTGTTGCACCATCGTCGGCACGCAGGTCGAAAAGATCAACCATTGGGGTTTTCGCTATTTGAGACACCGTTCGCCCTGAGCCTGTCGAAGGGCTCGCGACCCCTTCGACAGGCTCAGGGCGACCGGCCATCCATTCGTCGTCAATTTGGGATATCCCAACAAAGCGGGGTTTCAGTGCAGGCTTATGCGCTTGCGCGTGATGCCGGAACTAAAACGCAGTTTCAGTGCAGGCTCATGCGCTCGCGCGTGATGCCGGAACTAAAATCGGCCGCTGGCCACCCCGACAACTCCAACC
>JANMYG010000850.1:0-4953 GCA_031381865.1 Betaproteobacteria bacterium
TCGACTGGCTCAGGACAGGCCCCTTCGACTGGCTCAGGACAGGCCCCTTCGACTGGCTCAGGACAGGCCAAGGTCAGGGCGAACGGTTCCGATCGTTGAACGCCAAGGCGTATCAGCCCTGGGCGCCCAGCACCCTGAGCCGCGCGCGCAGTGCGTCGAGCTCGTCCATCAGCTGCAGCGCCAGCGCCGCACCGGCGGTGTTCACCCCCAGGTCGCGCTGCAGCCGCACGGCCACGCGCGCGCGGCGCAGGTGCACGCCGGTGAAGCGCCAGACCTGCTGCGCGTCGCCGCTGGGATCGATCACACCCTCGTCGACCAGTTCCAGCATCAGTTCGGCCTGCGCCGCGCAGGCACGGCAAAGGTCGTCCAGCGTCAGGCCGGTCTGTTCTTCGAGCACGTCGCCGCTGAGGTGGCGCGCCATTTGTCGCCCGGAATCGGTACTCATGCTTGTGCTCCCAGTCTGGCGCGCGGCCTGAAGGACTTGAACTGCTCGGCCAGCGCGCGGTAGGCGACCTGCGCCGCGTCGGAGTCGGCCGGCGGCAGCGCTATCTGCAACACGAAATAGAAGTCGCCCGGAGTTTTGCCGGGTATGCCCCGGCCCTTGAGGCGCAACTTGCGCCCGGCGGCCGACGCCGACGGAATCGTGAGTTCCACATCGCCGCTGGGCGTGGGCACCTGTACCGTGGCGCCCAGCGCGGCTTCCCACGGCGCCACCGGAAGGTCGAGGTACACGTCGCGCTGCTCCACGCGGTAGTGGGCATGCGGGTTGAACGCGATCTCCAGATACAGGTCGCCCGGTGCGCCCTGCCCGATACCGGGCCCGCCCTGTCCGGCCAGGCGGATGTGCTGACCGGCGCGAACACCCTTGGGGATGACGAACTCGATCTTGTGCTCGCGCGCCGCGACCCGGCCTTCGGCGTCGATCTCGGGCACCCGCAATGTGACGCTGCGCGCGGCACCGTGGTAGGCGTCTTCCAGGTCGATCTGGATCCTGGCATGGCGGTCTTCGCCCTGGGCATGGAACGCTTCGCCGCCACCGCCCCGCGTGGGCCCGGCGCCGAATCCGCGCCGGAACAGCGCCTCGAAAAAGTCGCTGTGCTCGGCCGCCTCGCGCTCGCTGAACCCGCGCCCCGAGCCCTCGAAGCCGGCGTTCCAGTCGGGTGGGGGCCGGAAGTCCTGCCCGGCCTTCCAGTTGGCGCCCAACTGGTCGTAGGCGGCCCGCTTCTCGGGGTCCTTGAGCACCTCGTAGGCTTCGCGCATTTCCTTGAAACGCGCCTCGGCCGCCGGCTCCTTGCTGACGTCGGGATGGTACTTGCGCGCCAGCCGCCGGTAGGCCTTCTTGATGTCGTCGGCGCTTGCGTCGCGCGCCAGGCCCATCAGCTGGTAGTAATCCTTGAATTCCATGACTTCCCCCTGGAAGGATGAATTTACTCTGGAAACCCGGCCGCGCGCGGCGGGCCGGGTGACGTCGATCAACTATTGGGTGATTGGCGCGGGGCCATGCCACACGCGCTGGAGTTCGAAGATCAAACCCGCTGGCTGCGCCCAAATTTGTCCAGCGCCGGGATCAGCCAGACCATGAAACGAAACATCGCTTCGAGTGCCGGCCCGGACTTGCGCGCCGTGCCGCTGGAGAATTTTCGGTCCTCGCTGTTTTCGGTTGTCATCACAGTTCCGATGCAAGAGGTAAAGAGGCCAGGATGCAGGAAGTCAGAGCGTTCTGGCGAGACGAAAACCCAGGACGATGTTGCGGTTCGCTGGCTCGCTGCTGGCGCGGCCCGCCGCGCGCGCGACCTCAGGATCGAAGTCCCATGAGCCGCCGCGCAGTACCTGCCGCGAACAGTCTCCGGCCTGCCAAGCCTTGCCATCGACCGGCGCACCATGGTAGTTTTCATTCCAGCAATCCTGTGTCCATTCCCACACATTGCCACTCATGTCGTACAGGCCGAATCGGTTTGCGCCAAAGCTGCCGACGGGTGCGGTCTGCTTGCCGCTCCATTGGCTGCCTGACTCGCGGAAATTGGCGAGGTTGGTACCCGCCACATCGCCCCACGAGTATCGGGTGGTTGTGCCACCCCGCGCCGCATATTCCCATTCCGCTTCGCTCAGCAGCCGGTAGGCCTTGCCGGTCTTTTTCGACAGCCAGGCCGCATAGGTTTGTACATCTTCCCAACTGACATTCATCACCGGCCGGCGCCCGCGTCCCCATCCGTGGTCCTCCGGCTTGTGTTGGCAGCCACCCTCGATCACGCAGGCATCCCATTCCTCGAACGTGACGTCAAATCTTCCGACGGCAAAGGCGCGCTTTATCGTGACGCGATGTTGCGGCCCTTCACTCGACGTTCGTCCTGGTTCGTTGTCCGGTGATCCCATGGTGAAGCTGCCAGCAGGGATCACTACCATCTCCGGGCACATGTCACCGTCGCGAAACGACGCACCGGCTATGGGCTTTCGTTGACGCGAGACGAGAGTTGGCGCCAACGGCGCTGCTGGGGCCACGGCTCGCTCAACGACGGAAGTAGGGCCGGCAGTCGCGCCGCTTTCTCCACGCCTTGCGGCGGTGTCAGATGGGGGAGCCAGCCCAGGGACACGTTTCAATAACCCGACCAGTTCATCGACGTCCTTGGCCCAATGGCGCGTCGTCACAAGATAGGCCTGCCGGCGCGCAAGGGCCTGGATGTCCGAAGGCAATTCGTCCGCACCCGGCATGCCGGCGTTGCCGACCAGCACCGGAAATACGCGCACCGCCTTGTCATTGAGGCTTTCGGCCACTTCACGGCGTACCCAGTCGTCGTCCAGATCGAGGCGGCGGCGGCGGCGGCGTCCTCGCACATCCTTCGCCACGAGCCATCGCGGGCCGATGACCACCAGCACCGCGGCACAGGTCTGCAAGCCTTGCCGCAGCGCGTCTTCGAAGTCCGCACCCGGGTCGATACTCGCGACGTCCTGGAACACCTGATCGGCACTGAAAACGCGGCGCAGATCGGCGGCCAGCCGCCCGACCTCGATCTCGCTGTCGTCGCGGCGGTAGTTGATGAAGATGCGGTTGCGCGCGAGTGGCGCGGGTGTGGTGCTCAAACCGTGCCCCTTCTTATTGCCGGTCTCGCCCCGGGGGCGATGGGTCCTCGATTCCCGGCCACATGATCGCGGAAATCGGCTCCGGCGTCCATCGCGATGGCGCGCGGCGCGCGGCCAGTCACGCGCTGGCGTTCAAAGATCAAACGCGAATGGCGGCTGCGGCAACTTGCACCATCACGCTGGGCCGGGCGCTGCTTGCCGCCCTGCGGCTGCGTGCATGTCGACGGCAAGATTGCCGAATGACGATCGCGCCGCGGCAGACTTGCGCGGCGCGGACTGGCTCGACGCCAATGGCCGGCCGCACTGCATCTGGGATGCAACCGCGCCCAAGCAGTTGAAGCACAACGCGACAACCGACGTGCCCAAAATGAATGCCGCCAACGCATGGCCGCTGACCGAGCAGTGCGACGTGCAATGGCATAACCGGACGTGTTGTTCGCCGCGCCAAAAGCAGGAAATGGGGCCAGGCGGTGCACTGGGCCGTTGGAGCCTGCGCGGCGACCCCGCCGTATGCGTCGCGTCGCGTTGTGGCAGTGGCCATGGCTCGGGCAGTAGCCGCACATGGGCAAGGATGCAACAATGGTCACGCGTGCAAACACGCTGGAAGGAGGCACCGCATGAGCAACCAACTCGACCTGACTTCGCTGCGTGATGCGCTGGCGTCGTTGCGCCGCGGTCTGGCGCGCTGGCAACCGAATCCGGCCGACGAAGAAATACGGGATGCCTGTATTCAGCGTTTCGAGTACTGCTTCGAGTTGAGCTGGAAAATGCTCAAGCGACGGCTCGAGCTGGATTTGCCCGACGCCGCCAGCGTGGACGCCATGAGTTATCGCGAACTGATCCGCTCGGGTGCGGAGCGGGGCCTCGTCACTGACGCCACAGCCTGGATGTTGTACCGCGACAAGCGCAACACCACGTCGCACACCTATAACGCCGCCCGAGCCGCCGAAGTGGCCGCGGTGATCCCCGCGTTCGAATCCCACGCACAGGCATTGCTGGCGTTGTTGCAAAGCCGCAATCAAAGCGATGCTTGAGCTCGCGCCACCCGAGTTGGCGCTGATCCGCCAGATACTTGCACAACGCCTGCCGGGCGCCACGGTCCATGCATTTGGCTCGCGCGTCACTGGCTGGCCGATTGGCAGAGCGAGCAAGCCGTATTCAGACCTGGACCTGGCGGTATGGGCGGCTGGCGACGCGGCGGACATGGCCATGGCCGAGTTGCGCGCGGACTTCGAAGACAGCAACTTGCCCTGGCGCGTGGACGTGACGCTCGCAAGCGACTTGCCTGCCGCGCTGGCGCAACTGGTACAAACCCACGGCGTGCGCCTGCAACCTTGGGCCGAAGCGCCAACTGGTCGCGCAACGCAGGCAGCAGTCTCTACCCTGCGGTGACCGCCGGGTTTGCGCGCCTCGCGTTCAGTCCACCAGCACCGGCACGCGTTGCGCCAGCGCGCACATCAGCTCGTAACCCACGGTACCGGCGGCGCGGGCGACCTCGTCGATCGACACCACCTGACCGCTTGTGGAACGACCCCATAAAGTGACCAGCGTGCCAGGCCCCGCGTGCGGCACCGGGCCGAGGTCGACCGTGATCATGTCCATGCTCACGCGCCCGACCGTGCGGCTGCGCGCGCCGCCGAGCAGCACCGGCGTGCCGGTCGGGCAGACGCGCGGGTAACCGTCGGCGTAACCGCAGGCGACGACGCCGATGCGCATGCTCTGTTCAGCCACGAAGCCCGAGCCATAACCGACCGTGTCGCCGGCCTGCAGTTCCTGCACCGCTATGATTTTTGCAGCGAGCGTCATGGTCGGCCGCAGGCCCCAGTACGCGGCGTCGTGTTCGGGAAAATCGGGGGCGCTGCCGTAGGTGGCGAT
>JANMYG010000855.1:0-4487 GCA_031381865.1 Betaproteobacteria bacterium
GCCACGACGGCACGAACCACCGGCCGTCCCCCAGCACCACGGCGCCGATGGCCACCGGCACCGCCCCGAGCAGCCGGTGCCAACCGGTCAGCACCAGCCCTGGCACCTGCACATTGCCGCGCTTGAGCACCAGCGTGCCGATGGCCCAGCCGATGGCCGAAAGCAGGCCCAGCGCTAGGCCCAGCGGCGCCGCCGCGTAGGCGGCAAAACTCGGCACCATCAGCAGCGCCACGCCGGCGCCGCCGAGCACGATCGCCAGCAGTAGGCGCGGGCTCAGCTGCTCGCCCAGCACCGCCCAGGCGATCAGCGCCGCCCACAGCGGCATGGTGAAACCCAGCACCGCCGCCTGCCCGGACGGGATCAGCAGCGCGGCATAGGTGCTGGTGATGTTCCACAGGATCAGGTAGAAGAATGTCGCCAGTGCCACGGTGGCCCAGTACCTGCGCGGTATGCGAAGCGACGCGCCACGCAGGCGCGCGATCGCCAGCAGCAGCAGCCCGGCGCCGGTCATGGCCACGGCGCGAAAAGTCCAGACCGATATCTCGCGCACCGCATAAGGAAACAGCGGCCAGTTGGTGCCCCAGACCAGCGTGAGAGCCACCAGCAGGAACAGGGCGCGGCGGGGGACGGCGGGGTCGGTCATACAGGGGCTTGGCGGTTTTGCTTCTGGTTTCGATTGTCCGCGGGTTTGGGCATCCGGGAGGCCCGCTTGCCCGATGCGGCGCCGCGGATACCGACCCGGCGCCAGTGGCGGGTCGACGCGGTTTGTGTTCATACCGACACGGGCGACTCCCCGAGCCTGGCTGCGGTACGATGACCAACACTCACGAGGAACTGACGCAGGTGCCCCAATCCGGATTCAAGCAACGCCTGGCCGCGATCCTAGCCGCCGACGTGGCGGGGTATTCGCGCCTGATGTCGCAGGACGAATCCGCAACCGTGGCGGCGCTGGATGCGGCGCGAGTAGTCTTTCGTTCGCAGATCGAGGCCAATCAGGGCCGTGTCATCGACATGGCGGGCGACTCGGTGCTGGCGGTGTTCGAGACGGCAATCGGCGCCGTGTCGGCGGCGCTGGCAGTGCAACACGAGCTCAGCGCGGCGGCTGCCGCAACGCCCGAAGACCAGCGCATGCGTTTTCGCATCGGCATACACCTGGGCGACGTGATCGAAAAGGCCGACGGCACGGTCTACGGCGACGGCGTCAACATCGCGGCGCGGCTGGAAGGGCTGGCGCAACCGGGTGGCATCACGATATCCGAATCGATCCAGGTTGCGGTACGCAGCCGGATCACGGCGAGCTTCGAGGACCAGGGGCCGCAACAGGTCAAGAACATAGCCGAGCCGGTCCATGCTTACCGGATTGCAAGCCGACTGGCGACCGGTGGCCCGGCCCCGGCCAGACGCGCGGGCGGCATATACGACAAGCCATCCGTAGCGGTATTGCCGTTCACCAACATGGGCGGCGACCCGGAGCAGGAGTATTTCAGCGACGGCTTGACCGAAGACATCATCACCGCCCTGGCGGCTTGGCGCTCGTTTCCCGTGATCGCGCGCAACTCCACTTTCGCGTACAAGGGCAAATCGCCAGATATCCGCCTGGTGGCGCAGGAACTGGGCGCGCGTTATGTGGTCGAAGGCAGCGTGCGCAAGTCCGGCCAGCGGGTGCGCATCAACGCGCAGCTGATCGACGGCCAAAGTGGCAACCACCTGTGGGCCGAGAAGTTCGACCGGGATTTCCAGGAGCTATTCGCGGTGCAGGACGAGATCACCACCCGTATCGTCGCGGCGATCGAACCCGAGCTGAGCAACGCAGAAATCCGCCAGGTGGCCAAGCGTGCGCCCGGCAGTTTCACGGCGTGGGATCTTTACATCCGTGGCCTCGCCAACATGCCGTCCTACGGATCGCAACGTGAGCAGACCAAGCGCCTGTTCGCGCAAGCCCTGGCTGAAGACCCCGGCTTCGTGGATGCCGCCACGGCGCTCGCGCTGTGCCACAGCGCTGATGTCTATGCATCGCATTCGGACAACGTCGACGCATCGATCGCCGAGATGTTCAGGCTGGCCAATGGCGCGCTGGCGGTCGATGCGCGGTACTTCCGGGCGCATATCGCCTTGTGCCTGGCGCACTTCTGGCGCGGCGACATGAACACATCGGTGGCGGCCGGTCGCAAGGCGGTGGCATTGAACCCCAGTTCGGTGGAGGGTTATGAGGGACTGTCGGCCGCGTTGTGCCATCTCGGCATCGCGCAGGAGGCGGAGCAGTGTGCCCGCATCTGCCTGCGGCTTACACCGGTGGACCCGCGGTCATACCAGCACCATTTCTTGCTGGCCCAGGCGCTGTTGGGCCAACGCCGCTTTGAAGAGGCGCTGGACCACCTGGCGATTGCCATCGGCGAGCGACCGCGTGACACGGTGCTGCTCGGGTACAAGACGATCCTGCTCGGGCACCTCGGGCGCACGGAAGAAGCGCGAAACTGCCTGAACATGTACCTCGAAAGACGCAAGCTCAAACTCAAGAGCGCCGACGACTACCGCAAGTTGTACATTCGGAATTCGGCGCTGAGCGAACTGAACCTCGAAGGGCTTCGCAAGGCCGGGTGGGACGTCTAGTTCTGGTCCAGCTTCAAGGAGTCGGTCGTGGGCAAATCGGTCGAGTTTTTCTATGATTTCGTCAGCACCCCCTGCTTTATCGCCTGGAAGGTGTTGCCGGCCCTGCTGGAAACGGCCGGCGCCAGCCTGGTGCTGACGCCGGTGCTGACCGCAGGCATCCAGAAGGCCACCGGCAATCCCGGGCCACTGGCTTATCCGGACAAGAGGGACTGGTACGTGCGGGACCTGGCTCTGTGGATAAGGAAACGTGGCCTGACGGTCAGCCCGGAACTGCATGTGCCGTTTCGCAGCCTGGATGTTTTGCGGGGCAGCTTCATTGCCGCCGAGCGCAACGAGACCACGCGTTATGTGGGGGCCGTGTTCGGCGCCGTGTTTGAGGAGGGCCGCAACTTGGACGATATGGCGGTCGTCCGGCAATGCCTGGATGGCGCCGGTCTGGACGCCAAGGCCTATCTGGAGGGTATCGAACGCGCCGACGTCAAGGACCGGTTGCGCCGAAGCACCGACGACGCCCTGGCCCGGCGCGTGTTCGGCGTGCCGACCTTCATGGTCGACGGCGAGTTGTTCTTTGGTCAGGACCGCATCGAGTTCGTGATGGACGCGTTGGGGCGGGCCTGAAGCGTTCATCCTGGCACGCTTCACACTACTTGCATGGTATGTGGCAGACACCGGACTGCGCCAGCACCGGGTCGGCATCCCGGGCCCGGGCCCTGAGGGCCGACTTCAGAGCGTCTTCAGAAAACCCACCAACAGCGCGTTGACCTCGCTGGCACGTTCACGCTGGATCCAGTGGCCGGCGCCCTCCAGGATGTGGCAGCCGCGCAGATTCGGCAGCGACGTGGAAAAACGGTCGATGGTCGCCTTGGCGGCCGGAAACTTGAGCACGCCGTCCCGTGCACCGGCGACGAACATCGACGGCTGGCGGATGATGCAGCCGCGCCACGGGCCGAGCAGTTCCCATGACCGCTTGAGGTTGCGGAACCAGTTCAGGCCACCCTTGAAACCGGCGCGCCGGAACTCGCCCGCGTAGTAGGCGATGTCGTCCTGGGTCAGCCACGGCGGCAGCGTCTGCGGCTCGACCGTGTTGCCCAGAAAGCCCTTGCCCGGGGTCAAGGCGCCGAATACGGTACGGTCGGGGCAATCGCCGGACCCGCTGAAGTGGATGCGACGTATCGACGCTTCGACGTCGCGCTGCAGCTCGGCCTCGGCCACGCCGGGCTTCTGGAAGTACTGCATGTAGAAGTTGTCGATGCCCTGCTTCTCAAGCGCACTAAGGAAATCGAGGTAGCCGGGCGGCGAGAAGGGCACGCTCATGCCGACGACGGCACGGAACATGTCGGGTCGCAGCATCGCCGCGTTCCAGGCCACCGGCGCACCCCATTCGTGCCCGACGATGACGGCCTGGGTTTCGCCCAGGGCCTTCACCAGTTCGACCATGTCGCCCACGATGTGGAGCATCGTGTACTGGGCTACGTCCGCTGGGGCTTCGGTGGCGCCATAACCGCGCATGTCCGGCGCCACGGCACGGTAACCGGCGTCGGCCACGGCCGCAAGCTGGTGGCGCCAGGAGTACCACGACTCCGGGAACCCGTGGCAGAACAGGACCAGTGGCCCGGTACCCTGTTCAGCCACCCGCATCGAGATGCTGTTGGCGTGGTGCTCGGTGAACTTTAGCTCGCTCATGGTGTGTTGCGATTGCTGCCAGCGCAGTATGCGCCCGGTCCCACAGGCAGCGCAAGCCCCGCGGGACAGCCCCGCGGGACATGGCAGCACCGGCGGTTTCGCGGTGTGCGCCAGACTGGTGCATGGACACCGCCGCGAGGCGGCAGCCCGGGCGGACGCTGCAACGCTGCGCCGCGCGGCCAGACGGGAGTCAG
>JANMYG010000859.1:0-1515 GCA_031381865.1 Betaproteobacteria bacterium
GTCGCCACCGGCGGCAAGCACCGTCGGTGTGCCGGTCACGCTGGCGTAGTAGGTGTACATCGGCAACTTGAGGCCGGCGTCGTTCAGGGCCTTGACAAGCAGCGTCAGGTCCTGGCTCCAGTTGCCGGTGACGATCGTGTCGGCGCCCGACTGCTTTATCTTCGCGACGTAGGGCGCGAAGTCCTTGACCTGTCCGATCGGATGCAGATCGTCGCCCACGATCTGGATGTCCGGGCGTTTGCGCGCAATGTCTTCCTTGAAATAACGCGATACCTGCTGGCCATGCGAGTAGTTCTGGTTGATCAGGAAAACCTTCTTGACCTTGGGCTGGTCCTTCATGAAGGCGGTCAATGCCTCCATTTTCATGGTCGTGTCGGCATCCAGCCTGAAGTGCCAGTAGTCGCATTTCTCGTTCGTCAAAGCCGGGTCGACCGCGGCATAGTTCAGGTACACCAGTTCCTTGCCCGGGTTGCGTTCATTGTGTTTTGCGACCGCGTCGGAAATCGCCAGCGCAGCGCCGGAACCGTTGCCCTGCGTCACGTAGCGGAATCCCTGGTCGATCGCGGCCTTGAGCGTATTGAGGCTTTCCTGCGGGGAGCCCTTGTTGTCGAAACCGACCACCTCGAACTTCACACCGGCCGGGTTCTTGGCGCCGCTGAAGCGCTCGGCCACGAACTGCCAACTCTTGAGCTGGTTTTGTCCGGTGCTCGCGAACGGGCCCGACAGCGGGTCCATGAACGCGATCTTGACGGTCTCGCCCTTCTGGGCCAGGGCGGCACTGGCACACACGGCGATGGCACAGGCGGCAACTGCGTGGACGGTAAACCTCATTTGGAAACTCCTATGGATCAGAACAATTCGGCGAATGCGCGAGGGTACGACGTTTGTGCAGCGCAGCACTCAGGGATTCCCCTAGGGGCTATCGCTCAAGCGACAGCCGGTGTTGTGGTAAGGCCCGTCGTCGCCTGCGGATCGCTTTGACCGGGACAGGCTGCAGGTTCGGCGCGATATGGCCAGCCACTGCGGGCCGGGCGCCAGTGCCGGTGGCTGTTCACGCGCCTGGAAGCCGGTAGTCCCTGAGCAACTCGCGCAGCTTGGTTTTCTGCATCTTGCCGGTGCCGCCCAGCGGAATGGCGTCGACGAACACCACATCGTCGGGCACCTGCCACTTGGCGATCTTGCCCTCGTAAAAGGCCAGCAGTTGCTCGCGCGACACCTCGGCGCCGGGCTTCTTCACCACGGCGATGATCGGCCTCTCGTCCCATTTCGGGTGCTTGATGCCGATACACGCGGCCATCGCCACCGCCGGATGCGCCACCGCGATGTTCTCGACGTCGATCGAACTGATCCACTCGCCGCCCGACTTGATCACGTCCTTGCTGCGGTCGGTGATCTGCAGGTAACCGTCGGCATCGATGGTGCCGACGTCGCCGGTCGGGAACCAGCCGTCCACCAGCGGCGAGGGCGCGTCGGACTTGTAGTAGTCCCGGATGATCCACGGGCCCTTGACCATCA
>JANMYG010000877.1:0-7231 GCA_031381865.1 Betaproteobacteria bacterium
GCCATGCCGTTGATGAAGATGTTGCCCAGCGCCGCGATGTCCGCCACCGCGGTACCCGAAATGCCCGCGAACATCACCGAGGCCAGGATTGCCGCGTAGGCGGTGCCGGCGCGAACCCGCCCGACCACGATCTGGGCCAGGTGGATCAGCCGCTCGCTGATGCCCCCGCGGTTCATGAGTTCGCCGGCGAAGATGTAGAACGGCGCGGCCATCAGCACGAACGTGTCGAGGCCCGCGAACAGGCGCGACACGACATTGAGCTGCTGCTCGCCGCTGAACCACAACACGAACGAGCCGGCCAGCGCAAACGAATAGGAAATCGGCAGGCCCACGACCAGCAGGGCGGTCAGCACGATGGCGACCGCGATCATGGCAGTGGCACCACGTCGCTATCGCGGTAGAGCGCGGCCGCGATCTTGTGCACGGTGACCAGCGCCAGCAGCACGCCGCCGACCACGGTGGCGCCGTACACGTAGACCATCGGCAGGCCGGTGGCGGGCGCGGTCTGCATGCCGTTGAGGATGCAGAACCTGGTGCCCTGCCAGACGATCAGCACGGAAAACCCGAGCACGATCAATTGCAGGAAGGCCTGGTGCCAGGCCTGGAAGCGCGGGTTCTGCACCTCCGCGAACAGGTTCATGTCCATGTGGTCGCCATACAGGCTGGCCGCGGCCGCGCCCACGAAGGTCAGCCACACGGTGGAGTAACGCACCATCTCCTCGGTCCAGAACACCGGGTCGTTCAGGGCGTAGCGCGTGAAGACCTGTGTCACGTTGAGCAACACGCTGACCAGCAGCAGGGCGCCGATCACATGGTCGGAGAACCGGCCGGCCAGACGCCCGATGCGGTGGATCAGTTGCACGGAAGCTTATGGTTCGAACTGCGGGTGCCTGCGGCCACCCGGCCCGGCCATGCGGGCTCAGTTCGCGTAGGACTTCCTGGTCGTGTCGCGCACGGCTTCCAGCAGCTTGTCGACCACCGGGCGGCCCACCTGCGATGCGATGAACTCGATCACCGGCTCCTGGCTTGCCTTCTTGAACATCTCCTTCTCGGTTGGCGTGGTCACGTAGACCTTGGTGCCCTTGTCACGGATCTTCTGGATCGCCAGCAGGCTGTCCATCGACTTGCGCGAATTGGCCACCTCGGCGTGCACCGCGGCGCCGTCCATCAGGATCTGGCGCAGGTCCGGGCTCAAGGCCTGGAACACCTTGTCGTTGATGATGATGAAGTGCAGGCCATAGATGTGCTCGTTGACCGACATGAACTTCTGGACCTCGTACAGGCCGCCGTCCCAGATCGTCGACGCCGCATTCTCCTGGCCGTCGACCACGTTCTGCTTGAGCGAGGTGATCAGTTCCGGATATGCGATCGGTGTCGCGGCGGCGCCCAGCGACTTCATGAAGTTGACGTACACCTGCGACTGCATGGTGCGCATCTTCAGGCCCTTCATGTCGTCGGGCGACTTGACCTCGCGCTTGTTGTTGGTCAGGTTGCGAAAGCCGTTCTCCGACAGCGCCAGCGTGCGGATCCCGGTGGCCTTGCGCATGTCTTCGTTCATCTCGCGCACGAACGGGCTCTTCATGAATTCCCACGCCACCGGCGAGGACGGGAACAGGTAGGGAATCTGGAAGATCTGCATCGGCTTGTGGAAACTGCCCAGCACCGAGTCGTCGGTCAGCGCCATCTCCAGCGTGCCGTTCTTGACCTGCTCGGTCACCTGCAGCGAGCCGCCGAAGGTGTTGAAGAACAGGCGGATCTCGATCTCTCCGCCGCTCTTGAATTCCACGTACTGCTTGAGCGCCTTCATGCCCAGGATTTCACCGCCCTCGCTCTCGGGCGCGCCGATGGAAAACTTGAGTGTGGTCTTGGCCGCGGCGCCGCCCGAGAGCGAAAGCGCCGCAACTGTCAACAGACTGGTCAGAAATAGCCGAACTCGCATGATCTGGTCTCCTGGTTGGTTGAATCACGTTGCCAAAAAATCGCCTGACTTCCTGCTGGCTACAACCCACATGCTGCGCACATGCCGGCTGGCGCCGAAATCTCTTCTTCTTCCTCCGACGTCACCTTACACCGTTGCAAGGCTCGCCCGCCATAGTGGATTCCCCGCCCGCCGTGGCCGATACCTGGCAACGCAGACCGCCGGGTCGACGCCAGCGGGCTCAGGGCGCCTGCGCGCATGCCATCCACAGTGCGTCCTCGCGCGGGGCTTCCAGGTGCCTCTTGAACGCTGCCAGCCAGAGGGCCGCGACAGCGCCGTCGAATACCCGGTGATCGGCCGACAACGTCACGGTCATCATGGTTGCCACGACCAGCTGCCCATCGCGCACCACTGCCCTGGGCTCGGCAGCACCCACGGCAAGGATGGCCGCCTGGGGCGGGTTGATCACCGCCGTGAACTCGCGCACGCCCTGGCCGCCGAGGTTGGAGATGGAAAAGCTGCCGCCGCGGCACTCGCCCTGCGCCAGTTTGCCTCCTCGGGCGCGGGCCGCCAGGTCACGCGACTCGCGCGCGATTTGATCGACAGCCTTCAGGTCGGCGTCACGGATCACCGGCGTCAACAGCCCTTCGTCCAGCGCCACCACCATCGCGACATGCACGCCGCGGTAGCGCCGTACGGCGGCCTCGGTGTAGGAAGCGTTCACCGCCGGCACCTCGCGCAGTGCCAGCGCGGCCGCCTTGACGACAAAGTCGTTGATCGACAATTTCAGACCCGGTGGTTCGGCGCCCACGGATCGCTCGGCGCGCAGCGCCAGCAGCGCATCCATGCGGCAGTCGACACGGGCGTAGAAGTGCGGCGCCTGCTGCGTGGACTGGGTCAGCCGGCGCGCCAGCAGCTTGCGTCCGATCGAGTTCGCGACCGCGTCGAAGGGCCCCGCGTCCTGGTCGTCGGAGCCGGTCGCACCGGCAACGGGGCCGGTCCGGCCCAGCAATGCCGCCACGTCGGCCCGGACGACGCGGCCCTGGGGACCGGAGCCCGACACTTGCCCCAGATCCAGCCCGTGGCTACGCGCCAGCGCGCGCGACAGCGGGCTGGCGAACTGGCGCGCTGCGGCGGGTCGGTCCAGGGATTCGGATGCCATGCTCAGGCCCCGGCGGGCGCGATGACCGCGATCTGTTGGCCCATCTTCACCACGGCCCCCTCGTGTTCGAGCAGTTGCACCAGCGTGCCGCTGCAGGGCGCCTCGACCTCGACCACCGCCTTGTCGGTCTCGACCTCGACCACCACATCGCCGGCGCAAACGCTGTCACCGAGCTTCCTGACCCAGCGCACCAGCTTGCCTTCGCTCACGGTGAGGTCGCCGAACGGCATCATCAGGGCTTCGCCACGCGTGATCGTGGGGGCGCCGGCAGCGGCTGCACCAGGCAATTGCGTGGCGGCAGCCGGCGCCGGCGCGCGCACCGGGGCCGCCGCCGCCGGGGCCACTGGTGCAGGTGGCGCGGCCATCCCGCAGCGCGCGCGCCGCGGCGGCCGCGCCTCGCCAGCCATGACCTGCAGGCAGGCCGCGACGATCGCATCGACGTTGATCAGCATCGCGCGCTCCAGCGCTGGCGCGAACGGGTGGCTCATGGCGTCGGTGTGCAGGCGGGCCACCGGCGCGTCCAGGTAGTCGAAGACCAGTTCGTTCATCGCCTGGCCCAGTTCGGCGCCGACGCCGCACATCGACCAACCTTCGTCGGTCACCAGCAAGCGGCCGGTCTTCCTGACACTGTCGGCGACCGTATCCACGTCCAGCGGCTGTATCGTGCGCAGGTCGATCACTTCGCACGAGACGCCCTGCTGCTGCAGCGTCTGCGCCGCCTGCAGGGCCAGATGGACGATCTGGCCGGCCGCGGCAATGGTGAGATCGGTGCCGGTGCGCGCGATGCGGGCCACCCCGAACGGCACCAGATGGTCACCGGTGGGCACCTCGCCCTTGGTGGCGAACAGCGCCTTGGTCTCCAGCATCAGCACCGGATCGCCGGCGCGCAAAGCCGTTTTCATCAAACCCTTGGCATCCGCGGGTGTGGACGGCACACATACGATCAGCCCCGGCACATGCGCCCACATCGGGTGGTACATGCCGCTGTGGTGCGGACCGGCCGAGCGCACCGCGCCGGCGCCGACCCGGATCACCATCGGCGCCTGCATCTGGCCGTTGCTCATGTAGCGCAGCTTGGCGGCCTGCAGCACGATCTGGCCGGCCGCCTCGAACAGGAAGTCGGCGAACATCAGGTCGGCCACGCAGCGCACGCCGGTGGCTGACGCGCCCAGGCTGGCGCCGGTGAAACCGAGTTCCGAGATCGGCGTGTCGACCATACGCTGCGCGCCGAACTCGGTGAACAGGCCCTTGGTGTGCGCGAAGGTGCCGCCACGCTCGCCGGTACCTTCGCCGAAATAGATGATCAGCGGATCGCGGCGCATTTCCTCGGCCAGGCCGTCGCGCACCGCATCGAGCCAGCCGGTGTTCACCGTGATCGGGTTGGAGGCGGTGGCGGCGGCCAGTGCCGCCGGCGGGTTGATCGGCTCGGCGTAGATGTGCTGCGCCACCGTGGCCGGGTCGGGCTCGGGCGAATTGCGCGCGAATTCGATGGCGTGCTGCACCTGGGCCTTGACGCGCTCCTCGATCGCATCGATCTGCGCCTGGCCGGCCAGTTGCCGCCCGAGCAGCCAGCGCTCGCGCAACATGCGGATCGGGTCGCGTCCGGCCCATGCGTCCACCTCTTCCTGGCTGCGGTAGCTGCCGGTGACCGAGTCCCCTTCGTGGTGGGCCACGACGCGGTAGGTCTTGACTTCGATCAGCGTCGGTCCCTCGCCGGAGCGCGCCCGCGCGCAAGCCGTGCGCATGACCTGCCACACCGCGAGCAGGTCGTTGCCGTCGACCGCCACGCCTGGTATTCCGTACGCGGCGGCCCGCGTGGCGATCTCGGGATTCAATGTTGCCTTGGACAAGGCGGTGGCGGTGGCGTACAGGTTGTTTTCGCACACGAACACGACCGGCGCCTTTTGCACGCCGGCAAAGTTCAGCGACTCGTGGAAAGCCGCATGGTTGCTGGCGCCGTCGCCGAAGAAAGCCACCCCGATGTCGTCGGTGCCGCGCGCGCGCGCGCTGATGCCGGCCCCCACCGCAGACGGAATGCCACCGCCCACCAGCCCGTTGGTGCCGAACAGGCCGCAGGACGGGTCGTACAGATGCATGGTGCCGCCGCGCCCGCCGCAGCAGCCGTCGCGCTTGCCGTACAACTCGGCCATCAGCGTGTCGGGCGACATGCCCTTGGCCAGCGCGTGGCCGTGGCCGCGGTGGGTGCTGGTGATCCAGTCGGTCTTGCGCAGGTGCGCGCACACGCCCACACCCGACGCTTCCTGCCCGATGTACAGGTGCAGGAAACCCGGCGTCTCGCCCTTGCGGCAGGCGACCTGCGCGGCGAGTTCGAAACGACGCAACAGCAGCATCTGCTCGTACAGGCGCAGCAGTTCTGCGCTCGAGAGCCCGGGCGGCAGTTGCGCCGCGTCAACGCTTGTTTTTGAATCGTTCACGCGTGCCTCGACCTTCAGAAATCCCGCGAGAACCCGGCGGTCCAGCCACCGTCCACCGTGAGCACATGCCCGGTGATGTAGGAGCTCTCGGGTGCGGCCAGGAACAACACGGCGTTGGCGATTTCCTGGGTCGTTGCCGGCCGGCCCAGCGGGATGTGCGACATCAGCCTGGCATGCAGGTCCAGCGCCTCGCTGCCGGCGTCGTGGATCCACTTTTCCCAGCCCTTGGTCCGGGTCGAACCCGGCGCCACCGCGTTGACCAGCACGCCGTGCGGAGCAAGCTCCAGCGCCATGGCCCGGGTCAGGTTGACGACACCGGCCTTGGCCGCCACGTAGGAGCTCTGCAGCCGGGCCGGCACCAGGCCCAGCACCGAGGCGATGTTGATCACGCGGCCGGATTTCTGGGCCTTCATGGCGCGCGACACTTCACGGCTCACCAGGAACAGCCCGGTGAGGTCGATCTTGAGCAGGGCGTTCCAGGCCTCCAGGCTGAATTCGTCGATGGTCTTGCGATCGGCGGCGGGAACACCGATGCCGGCGTTGTTGATCAGGATATCGATGCGGCCATGGTCGCGCAGCACGCGCGCCACGCCGGCAACCACATCGGCCGGATCGGCCACGTCGAGGGACCAGCCCGCGCGGCCACCGCCCGCTTCGGCTGCGGCCTGTGCGCTCTGAACGTTGATATCGGTGTACACCACCTGCGCGCCGTTGCGCCCCAGCGTGTCGGCGATCGCCTGGCCGATGCCCTGTCCCGCGCCGGTGACGAGGGCGACCTTGCCGTCGAGTTCGACTTTCATCGTTGCAGGTCTCCTGCGTGATCCCCTGTCGTTGCCGTTTCGCGGCAGTGGCCCTGGCCGGGTCGGCGGTTTGGCTACCAATTATTATAATAGCATACAAATGTGCGACCAGCGCCGCGCCGCTGTGAAGCCAGCTTATGGACTGAAGCGCCGCGTCACGTCGGAGCGCGCCAGGAACTCGACGCGCAGCGTCACGCCCAGGCCGGCGCCGAACCCGGTCAGCACGGCGCGGCCGCCCTGCACCGGCACCACTTCGGCCACCACGTCGCGGTAATAACCCTCGCAGAAACCACGCACCGTCTCCATGACCATCGCGTTGGGCGTCGCCGCGCACAGCTGCAGGCAGGCGAACAGGTTCACCGGCCCGGTGCAGTCGTGTGGCGCGATCGGCAGATGGTGGGTGTCGGCGAGCGTGGCGATCTTCTGCGCCTCGCTCAGGCCGCCGGTCCAGACGATGTCGGGCATCACGATGTGCGCAGCGCCCGCGTCCAGGATGCGGCGGAAGGCGTGGCGGGTGAACAGGCGCTCGCTGACGCACTGCGGCACCCGCGTCTCCCGCACCAGCCGCGCCAGGTCCGGCGCGCTGTCGGGCTGGACCATGTCCTCCATCCACAAGATGTCGTAGGGCTCGAGCGCGCGGGCGATGCGCAGCGCGCAATTCAGGTCCCAGCGCGCATGGCCCTCGATGGCGATCTGCATCCGGTCACCGACCGCCTTGCGTATCTCCTGCACCGTCCACAGGCCGCGCGCCAGCTGCTCGGGCAGCAGGTCGTGGCCGACCGGCCCGACCGCCGACCAGCCGGCCGGCCCGGTGACAGCGCTCGCATGGAGCTGCGGCGCGAACTGGTCCCAGGGCCAGACCTTCATGGCCGAGATGCCCTGCGCCAGCAGCGACTGCGCGAGTTCGCCCGGGCGC
>JANMYG010000005.1:0-4537 GCA_031381865.1 Betaproteobacteria bacterium
GCTCAAGCTCGCTCGCAAGTACCGGCTTCCGGTAATCCTGCACGTGCGCCGATCGGGCGATCGCCTGTTGCGTGGATTGCGCGCAGTCGCGCCAGCCGATGGGTGCTGGAGCGGGATCGCGCATGCGTTTGCTGGCAGTGCGCAACAGGCGCAGGAGTTTGTCAAGAGCGGTCTGAAACTGGGCTTCGGCGGCGCGGTGACGTTCGAGCGGGCGCTGCAATTGCGCCGCCTGGCCGCCAGCTTGCCACTGTCGGCGCTGGTGCTGGAGACCGACGCTCCCGATATTCCTCCGCACTGGCTCTACCAGACTTCGGCCCAGCGCGCCGGGGGCGCGTCGCAGGGGCGCAATGAACCGGCGCAGTTGCCGCGTATTGCGGCCACCGTGGCCGCCTTGCGCAAGGTCGCACCCGGGGTGCTGGCGCAGGCGGCGCGCGAGAATGCCTGCGCCGCGCTGCCAAAGTTGCGCGCCTTGCTGGTATAACCCGCCATGGCATCGACCGACACCGACCTGCTTCCCGAAGTACAGTTTTCCGACGAGGGCCCGGTCCGGCACCTGCACCTCGATTCGATCTGGGTCCAGGGCTCGATGCTGATCGATTCGCCGCAGGTGCTGGTGCACCAGTACATCCAGCGCATGATGGCCTGGCTATTGTTTGTGGATCCGGCCACCGTGTCGGCGCGCCGTGCGCTGCAGCTGGGCCTGGGGGCCGCATCACTGACTAAGTTCTGCCACAAGGTGCTCAGGATGCAGACCACCGCGATCGAGATCAACCCCAGAGTGCTGGCGGCCTGTCGCGGCTGGTTCAAGCTGCCGGCCGACAGTGCACGCATGCAAGTTGTGCTGGGTGATGCCGCGCAGGAAATTCGCAACCCCAAGTGGTGGGGAGTGGTCGATGCCCTGCAGGTGGACCTGTACGACCACGATGCCGCGGCGCCGGTGCTCGACAGCGAGGCCTTCTACACGGATTGCTGGCGCCTGTTGACGGACGACGGCTGCATGTCCGTCAACCTGTTTGGCCGGGCATCGAGTTACCAGCGCAGCGTCGACAAGATCGCGGCTGCCTTTGGCCGCGACGCGATCTGGCCTTTCAAGGCCACCCGCGAGGGCAACACCGTGGTGCTGGCGCGAAAGCGCGCGACGCGCCCGGCCCGCGCCCTGTTGATCGAACGCGCGGACACGATCGAGCGCCAGTGGGGGCTGCCTGCGGCGCAGTGGGTGCGGGTGCTGAAGCCCCTGGTTGCCTGAGCCCAATGCCAGCATGACCGCCGCCGTCAAGCCGAAAACTGCCGCCAGGACTGCGCACGTCGGCCCGGTCGACTGGCGCCGCCTGGTCGAATGGCTGCGTGCGGACGGTGTGATCGCCGACGATGAGGCGCAACGCACGATCGCGCGCTGCGCCCAGGCCGAAAGCGCACAACACCCGCTGGTGCGGCTGGCCAGCGTGTCGATGCGCCGTGCCACCGACGGACGGCCGCTGGACATCGAGTCGCTGACCCAGTGGTTGGCCGGGCGCGCGGGGCTCGACTACCTGCGCATTGATCCACTGAAGGTCGATGTAGGCAAGATCGCCGATGTGATGAGTGCGGCCTACGCCGAACGCCATCGGGTGTTGCCGGTGCAGGTCACCGCGAGCGAGGTCGTGATCGCCACGGCCGAGCCTTTCATCGTCGACTGGGTGGCGGAGGTCGAGCGGCAGGCACGCCGGACCGTGCGCCGCGTCATCGCCAGCCCGCACGAAATCGCGCGGTTCACGGCCGAGTTTTTTGCGCTGGCCAAATCCGTGCGTTCGGCCATGAAGGCGGGCGGCAGTAGCGGCGGCGCGAGTTTCGAACAACTGGTCGAACTGGGCAAAGCCAACAAGCAACTCGACGCCAACGACCAGGGCGTGGTGCAGGTGGTCGACTGGTTGTGGCAATACGCCTTCGACCAGCGCGCCAGCGACATCCACCTGGAGCCGCGCCGGGAGCAGGGCGTGATCCGGTTCCGCATCGACGGGATCCTGCATCCGGTGTACCAGATGCCCATGGGTGTGCTCAACGCGATGACCGCGCGCATCAAGCTGCTCGGTCGCATGGACGTGGTTGAAAAGCGCCGCCCGCAGGACGGGCGCATCAAGACCCGCAACCCGCGCGGCGACGAAATCGAGATGCGCATCTCGACCCTGCCGACGGCCTTCGGCGAAAAGATGGTGATGCGGATCTTCGATCCCGACAATGCGGTCAAGGACCTCGATGCGCTCGGCTTCGCGGCCCACGACGCGCAGCGCTGGGAGCAGCTGGTGAAGCGGCCGCACGGCATCATCCTGGTGACCGGGCCCACCGGTTCGGGCAAGACCACCACGCTGTATTCGACGCTCAAGCGCGTGGCAACGGAAGAGGTGAACGTGAGCACGGTGGAAGACCCGATCGAGATGATCGAGCCGTCTTTCAACCAGACCCAGGTCCAGCCGCAACTGGACTTCAGTTTTACTGAAGGCCTGCGCGCGCTGATGCGCCAGGACCCGGACATCATCATGGTGGGCGAGATCCGCGACCTGCAGACAGCCGAAATGGCGGTACAGGCCGCGCTCACCGGCCACCTGGTGTTCTCCACGCTGCATACCAATGACGCGCCGTCGGCGGTGACGCGATTGCTGGAACTGGGCATCCCGTCGTACCTGATCAACGCCACGCTGCTCGGCGTTCTGGCACAGCGCCTGGTCCGGACCTTGTGCCGGCAATGCAAGGTGAAGGATGCCGAGGCCACCCGGGTGGCACTGGACGAGACGATCAAGCCGTGGCAGATCAATGGCGGCTACCGCCCGTTCAAGGCGGTGGGCTGTGTCGACTGCCGCATGACCGGGTTTCTCGGGCGCATGGGCCTGTACGAGTTGCTGGTGGTGAGCGAGGCTTTCAAGGAAACCGTCACGCGCGAGCCCAACATCGACGCCTTGCGCCGTCAGGCGGTGCAGGATGGCATGCGTCCGCTGCGGCTGGCCGGGGCCTTGCGGGTTGCCGAAGGTCTGACCGTGATGGCCGAAGTCCTCAGCGCCACACCGCCGCTGGTCTGATTGGGCGTCGTGCCTTGGCCGCAGCCACAAATCGCGTCGAAGACATAGGTGAAATCCACATGGCGAGCCCGGCGCATTAGCATGCACAATGGCGAAGCAAAAAATCGTCCGAGGAGACAAGGAATGAATATCAAGAGTCAAAAGGACTTTTTCTCCGGCCTCATGTTCATGGTCGTCGGAATCGCCTTTGCCTGGGGTGCCACCACCTACAAGGTCGGTGACGGTGCCCGCATGGGGCCAGGATATTTCCCGCTGATGCTCGGCGTGCTGCTTGCCATCCTGGGTGGTGTCATCACCTTCAAGGCGTTGGTGGTGGAGACTGAAGACGGTGACAAGATCGGCAGCTGGGCCTGGAAGCCGCTGTTTTTCATCATCATGGCCAACTTGATGTTTGGCTTGATGCTCGGCGGCCTGCCAAGCATCAAGTTCCCGGCCTTTGGCTTGATTGCCGCCATCTATGCGCTGACCTTCATCGCGGCGCTCGCTGGCGAAGAGTTCAAGTTGAAGGAGGTCGTGGTCTTGGCCACGGTGCTGGCGATCATGAGTTATCTCGCCTTCATCGTGCTGCTCAAGCTGCAGTTCCCGGTTTGGCCGGCGTTCATTACTGGTTAAGGAAGACACCATGGACCTGGTAACCAACCTCTCCCTCGGTTTCGGTGTGGCGTTCACGCCCATCAATCTGTTGTATGCATTCGTCGGCTGCCTGCTGGGCACCCTGATCGGCGTGTTGCCCGGCATCGGCCCGCTGGCGACCATTGCCATGTTGTTGCCCGCGACCTACGCGCTGCCGCCGGTCTCGGCGTTGATCATGCTGGCCGGCATCTATTACGGCGCCCAGTACGGTGGTTCGACCACCGCCATTCTCGTGAACCTGCCCGGGGAGTCGTCGTCCGTCGTGACGGTGATCGATGGTTACCAGATGGCGCGGCAGGGAAGGGCCGGGCCGGCGCTGGCCGCCGCGGGTTTGGGCTCGTTCTTCGCGGGCTGTGTTGGTACCCTGGTGCTGGCAGCCTTTGCCGTGCCGCTGACGGAAGTGGCGTTCAAGTTCGGGCCGGCCGAGTATTTCTCGCTGATGATCCTGGGCCTGATCGGTGCCGTCGTGCTCGCGTCGGGCTCGCTGCTCAAGGCGGTCGGTATGATCCTGCTCGGCCTGTTGATGGGTCTGGTGGGCACCGACGTGAACTCGGGCGTGGCCCGCTTCAGTTTCGACATACCGGAGCTGACCGACGGTATCGGTTTTATCGTGATCGGTATGGGTGTGTTCGGCTACGGCGAGATCATCAGCAACCTGGGCAAGCACGAAAGCGAACGCGAGGTGTTCACGGCCGAGGTCAAGGGCCTGCTGCCCACGATGCAGGACTTCAAGCGCATGGTGCCGGCCGTGCTGCGTGGTACGACCCTGGGCTCCATGCTCGGTATCCTGCCCGGCGGTGGCGCGGTCATGGCGGCGTTTGCCGCATATACGCTGGAGAAGAAGACCAAGCTCC
>JANMYG010000024.1:0-6255 GCA_031381865.1 Betaproteobacteria bacterium
GAACGGACGAAGGACCGAACGACAGCGAGTGACTGTATGCATGTGAAGCTGAAGGGACAGGCGTTCAAGGGGCAACCCGATACTTCTGCATCAGCGCAAGGTCCGGCTCAACCCCGATTCCCGGGGTGTCAGGCAGTGTGACCGTGCCATCCAGGATGTCGACCGGTGGGACGACCTCATCCCGCAGCGGGTTGGGGTTGGCATCCACCTCCACGAAACCGCCGTCGCCCAGAGCTGCCCGCATCTGAAGAGTTGCCGCCAGACCAATCCCACCCCCTAGCCAGTGGGGGCAAAACGTCACACCCGCACGCGCGGCCATCCGCCCCACCTCCATGCATCCGGACACCCCGCCCCACTTGGCGAGATCAGGTTGGACAAATTTCAGGTGCCCGCATTCAAGGGCCGCTCGGAAATCCGCGATGCCTCGGATGTTTTCCCCCGCTGCCAATGGAACGTGACATTGTTCCGCGAGTGCCTTCCAGGAGGTCAGTGGTTCGTCGGCCGCGATCGGTTCCTCCATCCAGTACGGATGGAACTTCGCCATCTCGCCGATACGGTCCACCGCCTCGTGCGGCTTCCATGCTTGATTGGCATCCAGCATGAGGATGGCGTGCGGGCCCAGTGCCTCGCGCAGTTCCTGGAGATTTCTCACATCGGTGTCCCCGGGAAAGCCCACCTTGAGCTTGAATGCCCGGTACCCCTGCTGGCGTTTCTCGAGCGCCATGTCGACGACCCGGTCTGGCCCCAACCCGCTGGCATACAAACGCACGCTGGCCTTGGCAGCATGTCCCTGGTCGAGCAGGCGCCATAAAGGCAAGCCGGCCCGGCGGGCCGCCATGTCCCACATGGCCTGGTCGAACGACGCGATGATTTGCGAAAACGGCCCCGGTTCGCCACACTGTAGCGCTACGCGGTGCGTTTGCGCCTCGAGATGGGTCCGCAGCGAATCTGGCCGGTCGCCATCAAAACCCACAGCGAGCGGGCCAAGCAGGCTGTCGATCAGGCGGCCCCGATGCTCGGCGCCGACCTGGGGAAAGTTGCAGAACACCTCGCCCCAGCCCCACGCGCCGTCCGCCGCCGTGATGCGGACAAACACGGCAGGACGGTTGTTCATGGCGCCGAATGAAGACCGCACCGGGTTGGCGATCGGCGCCCGCAGAACCCAACATTCGACTCGGTCAATTTTCATGTGTGCCGTGCGGGCCGCATTCGCCGCGTCATGGATTGGATGGATTATTGGTCCCTTCACCGGCGCCGGCAATTATGATGATTCGATCAAGCAATAAGCAATTCGTATGAACAAGTCGACCCGATTGGACGCCGATGGCGCAATGCCTCGCCGTTCCACGACCAGCGCGGGTTACCGGATGGACAGGTTGCGGATCCGCCATGTTCGACTGCTCGACGTCATCCATCGCCGTGGCTCTCTGGGCGCCGCGGCCAAGGAACTTGCATTGAGCCAACCTGCGGTGACGCTCATGCTGCGCGAACTCGAGGCGGTGTTTGGGACCAGTCTGGTCGACCGGGACGTCCGCGGCGGAAGGTTGACGGCGGCCGGCCTTCGCGCGCTGGAACGTCTCAATGCGGCACTGTCGGGGTTGGAGCATGCCATCGACTCGAGCCGGTTGGCCGGGTTGGAGCCACCATTGCGGCTCGGCTGTGCGCAAGTCGTCGGCATCAGCGTGCTTCCAGGAGCGCTCGCGTACCTGGAGCGGGATGCAGGCGTGATGCCCATGCAAATTGTCGAAGGGGAGGCCATCGCGCTCCTGAAGGACCTGGTTGCGGGACGACTGGACTGTGTGGTCGCCTGGATGGATGAGTCGGTGTCGGCACAACATTCGCTGGACCTGTTCGACATCACCCCACTGTGGAAAGGTCGCATGCAGGTCGTGGCGGCTGTCGGCCATCCTCTGGTCCAGGTCCGGAATGTTCCCATGGACGCGCTCATCGCCGCCGCCTGGCTGATGCCGAGGCCGGGCTCGCGTACTTTCGCCGCGTTTCTCAAACTGTTTGTACAAAACGGCTTCGCGCCGCCGCCGGTTACCGTCGAATGTGCGTCCATCCACACCGGGATGAACATTGTTGCCGTTACGGCGATGCTGACGATGACCCCTGACGCCGTGGCTGGGCACTATGCCCGCCAAGGGAAGATCGCCATCCTCCAAGGCAAGGCCATCGACCTCGGCGACACCCACGCCTCGCTGATCTGTCTGCGCGAGAATCGCGACCTTTCGGCCCTCGTGCGCCTGAAGAAGGCTTTGCTCGAGACCGTGAAAATTGGCAGCAGGCAACCCGTCACGCCTGCGGCCATTCGCCGGCATGGTCATACGACCGGTATATGACTTCATGCAATCTTCATAATTGATGCATGACGCCGCGAGTTCAATAATGCTTCCCTTGCACGGGTGCGGCCGGCTTGTCCAAATGGCGCCCACAAAAATGAATTGCGAGGGCCCTGTTGGAGCGAGATGCAACACCGGAGACAAGAATGAACACCAGATACGTGCGACTGATCGGCCTGTTGCTGGCCATGGCTGCGCCGCTGTTGGCGAATGCGCAGCCGTATCCCGGCAAACCGATCAGGATGATCGTTCCCTACGCGGCGGGTACAGCGGCCGATGCGCTGGCGCGCATACTGGGTGACCGCCTGGCGCAGGCGCTTGGCCAACCGGTGGTCGTCGATGACCGGCCGGGTGCCGGCGGCAACATCGGTGTCGAAGCTGCCGCAAAGGCGCCAAACGACGGCTATACGCTGCTGCTGGGTACCATTGACATGGCTAGCAATGCAAGTCTCTACCGTGCGGTGAACTACGACCCGATCAAGGACTTCGTGCCGGTCTCGACGATTGCGCGGATTCCCGGCCTGCTCGTGGTACCTGCCGACTCGCCGGCCAAGACGGTTCAGGAACTGGTCGCGCTGGCCAAGGCCAAGCCAGGCAGCCTGAACTTCGCCTCGGGCGGCAACGGGTCCCAGGCGCACTTCGGCGGCGACATGCTGAAGCAGGCTGGCGGTATCGACGTTGTCCACGTGCCGTACCGAGGGGCGGCAGACATGGTGGCCTCCCTGCTTTCCAGCCAGACGGCGTTTGCGTTTCCCACCTTCATCACCGTGTATCCACTTGTCCAGTCCGGCAAGCTGCGGGCCCTTGCCGTGACCAGCCCGACACGCAATGCCAGATTGCCCAACGTACCGACCATCAAGGAGGCGCTGTCGCCGGGATTCGAGCTCAATGCATGGTTCGGCATCCTCAGTCCGGCGGGTACCCCGCCGGAAATCGTGGGTCGTCTGAATACCGAGATCGTCAAGATCCTGAACGAGCCGGCCATGCGCGAGCGCCTTGAGGGCGACGGCACGACGGTCGTGACGAGCACGCCCGCCGAATTCGCGGCCCTGGTCAAGGCCGATGTGGCGCGATGGGCGGAGATCGTGAAAAGGACGGGGATCCGCGTCGATTGATCCTTGCCTTGTTCGTGGCAGGTTGAGGCATCGACCATGGGGCCAAACACTTCGATGAAGACCGCGCCCAGCAAGTTCCTCCGCGTGCGGGCCGACTGGCTGGCCCTGCGCGAAGAGCAGGTCATCGAGCCTGACCTGCCCATCATCGACGCCCACCATCATCTGTGGGACCGTCCTGGGTGGCGGTATCTGTTCGATGAATTTCTGGCCGATGTCCAATCCGGCCATCGCGTCGTGGCGACTGTCTACGTGCAGTGCCTGGCAATGTACCGCAAGGACGGGCCGTCCGCCCTGCGCCCGGTCGGCGAAACGGAGTTTGCCAATGGCATCGCTGCCATGGCCGCGAGCGGGCAGTATGGCAGCACGCGCGTATGCGACGGTATCGTCGGCTACGCCGACCTGCGGGTGGCGGACGATCTTGCACGCCTGCTGGATGCGCATGCGGCGCGTGGTGGCAGCCGGTTCAAGGGCGTTCGGCAAATCAGCGCGTGGGACCCCAACCCGGACGCCGCGAATCCGGAGAACCTGGCGTCAGCGGGAATGCTGTCCGACTCGGGATTCCGCAACGGCTTCACAGCACTCGCTGCGCGAGGTTTGACGTTCGATGCTTTTGTGTTCCACACCCAGCTTGCGGAACTCGTCGACCTGGCCAGGGCCTTTCCCTCCACCCGGATTGCGTTGAACCATATGGGCACGCCCCTGGGCATCGCGGGGTACCAACACCAACGCGCCGACGTGATGAGGCAGTGGACCGCCAGCATGAAGCAACTTGCCGAATGCGAGAACGTAGTGGTAAAGCTCGGAGGCATGGGTATGCGTCCGGCGGGCATGGAATTCTGGGACCATCCCGCGCCGTTGACATCCGAGCGATTGGCCGAAATGATGCGGCCCTGCGTCCATACCTGCATCGACTTCTTCGGAGCCAGCCGCTGCATGTTCGAAAGCAATTTTCCGGTGGACAAGGCCTCGTATTCCTACAGAACCTGCTGGAACACTTTCAAGCGCTTGGCATCTGGGCTATCGCTGACTGAAAAGCGCTGGCTGTTTCACGACACGGCGGCGACTTTCTATGGCCTTGGTGTATGGGAGCTCCCTGTCAAGCCGCCGTGGCCACCTGGGCGCACCAGTGAGCCTGTTTGAGCGGGTGCAGCGGCGCCGGTGTAGTCATGTCGCGTTCTTGAAGCGCACTTGCCCCATTTGCCAGAAAGTTCCCGCTGGGTTCGCGCTCAGACCATTGCAGGCAGCCCGCGTTCAACCCGATCGGCAACACCCAGTGCCCATTTCTGCCAATGCTCGGCATTGCCCACGGTTGCGGTAGATGCGCTTGTCGACAGATGCGCCATGGTGGAGCCCAGGCCGAGGAGCCAGAACCACCCCCATAGTTGGTTTCAACAGCTGACCTGCTCGCGCACCAGTTCGGCGAACAATTCCGGTCGTCTCGTTCGCAGCATGTCGTTGGCCAATGATCGTTCGCGAGCCAGTGCCGCCGAGTCGAGGACGGCCACGATCATCTCTTCCTGTATCCGTGCCTCCTGGGTGCTGGCAATCAATTCGCCATCCGGGCCCCAGACGAGCGCCGCGCCAGCATGGTGAGGCTGATTCTCACTGTCGCGCGGCCAGAGATCGACGTAACCGGCCCGGCCCACCTGGTCCGTCAACATCGCGAAGCAGGCGTTCTCTCGCGCCCGCAAGGCGTACTTCTTCAGGAAGTTGTGCGAGTACTGGCGAGCGGTCGCCTCGCTTGCGGGCGTGTCCTCCCACAACTTGAAGCGGCCGGCATGCGGCATCAGGATGAGTTCTGCGCCGCGCAGCGCCAGCACGCGCGCGATCTCTGGAAACTGGTTGTCGTAGCAAATGACGATGCCAACCTTGCAGGGGCCGATATCGAACACGGTGATCTCGCGTCCGCCCTTGTAGTGGAACACCTCGTCGCGCGACGGGTGCAATTTGCGTTGCTTGCCGATGAAGCCGTCCGGGCCAACAAGCACTTGCGTGTTGTAGACGATGTCGCGTTCCTTCTCGCTCAGGCCGGCACAGATCACCAGGTGATGGCGTTTGGCGATTTCGATCAGTCGTGCCACGCTCGGGCCATCCGGCACGGCTTCGGCCAATTCCCATGTGTTGGGCGTGCAATGGCCATGAATGACCAGCTCGGGAAACAGCACCAGCTCGGCTTCTCCAGCCTTTGCCTTTTCACACCAGGCGTCGATGCCCTTGAGTACCCGCTCCGGTTCACCCAACCATCCATTCATGCTCACCGCCGCCACACGGGTCGTCTTCATCGTTTCACTCCGAATGAAAAAGATTCGATCTTCTCATGGGTTCCAGGCAATGAAAACGAGGTTTCGCCGTCGTTGGGGGCGCGGTCACGTGGAGATCGATCCCTCGCGGAACTCGGTCTGGTCGGTCTTTGACGCCGCCGTGTTGAACTGGACCCTGGCCAAGGACAGTGTGCACCTATCGACACTTCGGGCCGGGGGATCGGTGCGATGGGCAGCGTTAAGGCATTCCCAGCCCTTGATACCACCAGCCGGTTCTGACGGGTAGGGATGTATCTCATCGGTCGAGCCCGACCCACCAAGTTGGCGCAGTGCTTGAAGCAACGGGTGGAAGAGGCCGGCTGTGGCGCAGACTGTCGATGCCCCGACAGCCCGTGCTATTTGCTACGCCGCTGGATTGGCTCACGGCAAACGACGGTTGGGTACGTTCCTCGCGGGGTGTGGGTCAGCAGGTGGGGTGAAGGCAATGGCAGCATGGCAGGACACCTCGCATTCCTCGGCCGGGGCGCGCCACTCGAC
>JANMYG010000080.1:0-4994 GCA_031381865.1 Betaproteobacteria bacterium
CACGGCCTTGACGTCCTTCAGGCGGCCATCGGCGCCCCACATCTTGCCGCCGTTGCGGATCATGGCCGGCATGGAGGCATCGACGATGATGTCGCTGGGCGAATGAAAGTTGGTGATCCCCTTGGCGGAATCGACCATGGCCAACTCCGGGCGGTGCTCATGGCAGGCGTGCAGATCGCGCTTGATCTCGTCCTGCTTGCTCTGCGGCAGCGTGGCGATCTTTTCGTACAGGTTGGCCATGCCGTTGTTGACGTTCACGCCCAGCTCGGCGAACAGCGCTTCGTGCTTGGCGAAGGCGTCCTTGTAGAAGATCTTCACGCAGTGGCCGAACACGATCGGGTGCGAGACCTTCATCATCGTGGCCTTGACGTGCAGCGAGAACATGACGCCAGTCTTGTGCGCGTCTTCGATCTCTTTCTCGTAGAAGTCACACAGCGCCTTCTTGCTCATGAACATGCTGTCGATGACTTCGCCCGCCAGCAGCCGGGTCACCGGTTTGAGTACCAGCGTCTTGCCGCTGTGCGCGACCAGTTCCATGCGCACATCGCGTGCCGTGTTCAGTGTCATGGACTTTTCGCCGTGGTAGAAGTCGCCGTGGTGCATGTGCGAGACGTGGGAGCGCGAGGCCTGGCTCCACTCGGCCATGCTGTGCGGGTTCTTGCGGGCGTATTCCTTCACGGCCTTGGGCGCGCGGCGGTCGGAGTTGCCTTCGCGCAGCACCGGGTTCACCGCGCTGCCCATGCACTTGTTGTAGCGCAGCCGGATGGCTTTCTCCGCGTCGGTCTGTGGTTGCTCGGGAAAGTCAGGCAATGCATGACCCTTGGACTGCAGCTCACGGATGGCGCTTACCAGCTGGTTCTGCGAAGCGCTGATGTTGGGCAGCTTGATGATGTTGGTGTCGGGCAGCAGGGTCAGGCGGCCCAGCTCGGCCAGGTTGTCAGGCGCGCGCTGCGCTTCGGTCAGGAATTCCGGGAACTCGCCCAGGATGCGTCCGGCCACCGAAATGTCGCTGGTGGTGATATTGATGCCGGCCGGCGCCGTAAACCTTCGGATGATCGGCAGAAAGGCACAGGTCGCCAGCAACGGCGCCTCATCGGTGAGGGTGTAGATGATGGTGGGCTGCTGGGTACTCATTGCGTATCTCCTGAAAATCGGTGTTGCTGGGCCATCGGCTGCGGGCGAAGGCCGATGGATTTGACCTGATTATGTTTGCATGGGTCGGACATGGCGCTGCCACTGGACAGCTCGGAGACCGGGGGCACTCGCTGCACAAGAGCCAGTCAGCATCGAAACCGGGCTTGAAAGATCGCTTCGTCTGGCTTTGGCCGACGGTTGTGGGCACTGGGGCAGCGCCGCGCGGCGCCCCCGATCAGGCGGCTTGATCCGGGCGTTATCGTTGCGGCCGTGGCGGTTCCGGTCGTCGATCGGCCGACGACGCACCGTGGGTCGTGTTGTTCCAGTCCAGGTGCCGGCCCCGGATTCTTCATTTGCCGGTCGCCATGCCGCACCCATACGCGCACGGCAGTGCGTCACCGCGACGCGGGTGCCGATGGAGCAGCGGGTTGCCCGGCGCAAACGTCCCGCACACAACCGCGCAGCCAGCGGTGCGCAGGGTCGGCATGCAGCCGCGGGTGCCAGAGCAGTGACACCGTGAACTCCGGCACCGCGACCGGCAGCGAAAAACTGAACATCCCGGCGCGCAGCTTTTCGGTGTGTCGTTCGGGAACGCTGGCGATCAGGTCGCAGGCGCGGGCCAGCGCCAGCGCTGTCGAAAAGCCGCCCACGATGGTGGCGAGGCTTCGTTGCAGGCCGAAGGGTTTCAGGGCTTCATCGACCGGCCCCGTGGCCAGCCCCCGCCGCGACACGTGGACGTGCCTGCCGGCGGCATAACGCTCGGGCGTGACCTCGCCCTGGGCCAGCGGGTGCCCGAAGCGCACCACACCGATGAACCGGTCACGGAACAGGCTCTGCGAGCGCACCTCCGGGCCCGTGGCCTGGCCCACGACGCCGGTTTCGAGATCGACCGTCCCGTCGCGAAGGGATGCGCTGTCCTTGTCCGGTTTTTGCAGGAAACGCAGGAGCACCCCGGGCGCCTGCGCGCCGACGCGCGTGATCAGCTCGGCCCCGAAGTTCTCCACGAAGCCTTCGCTGGTGCGCAGCGTGAACGTACGCACCAGCTGTTGGAGGTCGACCTTCTCGGCCGGCCGCAGAACCGCCGCACCGTCCAGCACCAGCTGGCTCACCCGTTCGCGCAGTTCGAGTGCCCGGGGCGTGGCAACCAGACCGCGCCCGGCGCGCACCAGCAGCGGGTCGCCGGTCGTCTCGCGCAATCGCGCCAGTGCCCGGCTCATCGCGGACGGGCTCAGCCGCAAGCGCCGGGCCGCGCCCGCGACGCTGCCCTCGGCCAGCAGCACATCCAGGGTGACGAGCAGGTTGAGTTCAGGGGTCGCCATGCTTCGACCATAACGCGGTTTTGCCGGGACATGGCGTCGAACGCACGCACAAAGTGCACTTGGCGCGCCTTCCGCAATGGTGGGCAAGGAACTACGCTTCAGGCATCCCATTTCGGGATTCGCCGGTCAACGGGGCTCAGGCAAAGGCGGACTTGCAGGCAAGCCATGCCGCAACCAGAACGCAGTTGCAGCAAAGGCTGGCTTGTACCCAGGCCATGCCGCCGCCAGCACGCGGTTACGGCCCGGGCCGGCCGGGGTCCGCGGGGCAACAGGCGCAGAAGCCGGAAAGGAATGTATGTCGAAGTCAACCATTGCGCTCCAGGATCAGCCAGCCGCTGCAGGCGCGCCTGCGGCAGTGTCGGTGCGGTGGGTGCTCGCCAGCCTGTCGCTGTCGATGTTGCTGTCGTCGCTGGGCACCAGCATCGCCAACGTGGGGCTGCCGACCTTCGCAGTGGTCTTCCACGCGTCGTTCCAGCAAGTGCAATGGGTCGTGCTGGCTTATCTGCTCGCCATCACCACCCTGATCGTGAGTGTCGGGCGGCTCGGCGACATCAACGGCCGCCGGCGGCTGCTGCTGGCGGGCATCTTTCTCTTCACTGTCGCCTCGGTCTTGTGTGGCTTGGCGCCCACGCTCGGGCTGCTGATCGCTGCCCGCGCGGCGCAGGGCCTCGGAGCGGCCATCATGATGGCGCTCACGATGGCGTTCGTCGGTGACACGGTTCCGAAGGCGAAGACCGGCAGCGCCATGGGGCTGCTCGGGACGATGTCCGCCATCGGCACCGCGCTCGGGCCATCGCTCGGCGGCATGCTGATCGCCGGCGCCGGTTGGCGCGCCATCTTCCTCGTCAACCTGCCGCTGGGGCTGCTGGCCCTCGTCCTCGCGTACCGCACCCTGCCCGCCGATCGTCGCGGGCCGACGACCGGCAGCGGCGGTTTCGACCCGGTGGGCACGCTGCTGCTGGCCCTGACGCTCGGGGCTTATGCACTGGCCATGACGCTCGGGCGCGGCAGTTTCGGTTTGCTCAACATCGCGCTGCTCGCGGCGGCCGTCCTGGGTGCCGGCCTGTTCGTGCTCGCCGAGGCGAGGGCGGCATCGCCCCTGATCCGCCTGGCCGTGTTCCGCGATGCCGGCTTGAGCGCGGGCCTGGCCACGAGCGCGCTCGTGGCGACGGTGATGATGGCGACGCTGGTGGTCGGGCCGTTCTATCTCTCCCGTGCGCTCGGGCTCGACGCGGCCATGGTCGGGCTGGTGCTGTCGGTCGGCCCACTGGCCGCCGCGCTGACCGGTGTGCCAGCCGGTCGCCTGGCAGACCGTTTCGGCGCAGATCGCATCACCATGGTCGGGCTCGCCGGCATGGCGGCCGGGTGCTTCGTGCTGTCGATGCTGCCGGCGCGATTCGGCATCCCCGGCTACATCGCTCCGATGGTGGTCACCACCGTGGGATATGCGCTGTTCCAGACCGCCAACAACACCGCCGTCATGGCGGACATCCAGGCGCAGCAGCGCGGCGTCATCTCCGGCCTGCTCAGCCTGTCGCGCAACCTCGGCCTGATCACCGGTGCATCCGTGATGGGCGCCGTGTTCGCGCTCGCCTCGGGGACGACGGCCATCACGCAGGCACGGCCCGAGGTGGTGGCCAGCGGGCTGCGCAGCACGTTCGCGGTCGCGGCAATGCTCATGCTTTTCGCGCTCGCCATCGCGGTCGGCAGCCGTGCCTTTGCGACACGCCGTGCGCTGCTGGGGCGCGTGCCATGAGGGGCGCCGGGCACGCGGCTGCGACCATCCCCACGCCACGCGCATCCTCGCCCGCGCCTGGTTGCGCGTGATCTGGCGCGCCAGGACGAATCGCAGACCCTGCCAGCCCTCCTTGCACGCAGGCGCTCGACCATTGATCAACCCAGCCGGGGGTTGACACAGGATGTCTCATGCCTCGACATCGACCGCATGGCCGAGCCGGGCGCTGCGGGCCAGCGCCTCCAGCGTGGCCGCATTGTCCATGCTCGCAAGCGCTGCGCGTTCGATCGCGTCGAAGTCGCGTGCCCCGACCACGGTGGCAAAGGCCTCGGCCGCAAATCGAAACCCGCTGCCCGTGCCGCTCACGATGTCTTCGAACGGCACGATGTTGGCCGTGCCGCGGCGCACCCGCAGCTGGCTGGGCAGGTAACCGAAGCTGCTGCTCCCCACGCGGGTGCCGGTGTGGTTGAGGAACTCGGTCTCGATCGTGCCGCCGCTGCCGACGATGCTGCACCACGCCGAGACCGTGCGCATCGAGGGCAAGAGTTACCACTCCAAGGATCAGGTGGAGGTCTGAAACGCTAGCCCGCTCACATCACGATTGCGCCCCCGGCGGGTGGTCAACGCTCAAAAGCCGTCGGCAGTTTCAAACCGGCCAATTTGCTACACGTTCGCTCCGGCGGCCACAGCAGGGTTTGCTCAGTGTGAAAGACCTTTGGTGCAAGGCCCAGGGTTACACGGCAAAGAAAGGACAAACTTCGTCGAGCGTGCCGACTTGTTGAACCGCCCACTGCGGACCCGCATGG
>JANMYG010000091.1:0-10179 GCA_031381865.1 Betaproteobacteria bacterium
CGCTGCTGCGGTACCGGCGCATACCCTACCGCAGCCTGGTGTCGGGCTCGCCATTGCTGGCCGGCCTGCCGGTTCCCAAGGTCGAGTTGCTGCCGACTTTCTACCTGCCCGACGCCGATGGCCAGATCGCGGCGGTCACCGATTCGACCCCGCTGATCCGCCGTTTCGAGGCCGCGTTCAAGGGCCGCGAGGCGCGACCGGCCGATCCGGTGGTTGCGTTTCTCGACAGCCTGCTCGAAGACTATGCCGACGAATGGCTGACCAAGGCCATGTTCCACTACCGCTGGCACTTCGAGCCCGACATCCACAAGGCCGGAGACATCCTGCCGCGCTGGCGCAACCTGTGCGCCGACGATGCGCAGGTCGCCGGCATGAGCCGGGCCTTCTCGCAGCGCCAGATCCAGCGGCTGCATGTGGTGGGATCGAGCCCGGACACCGCGGCCACGATCGAAGCGGCGTATGCGCGCTTCCTCGAGGCGTTCGAGGCGCACCGGAGAGTCCTGCCGTTCCTGATGGGCCAGCGACCCGGGGCCAGTGATTTCGCCATCTACGGCCAGCTGACCCAGTTGACCCACTTCGACCCCACGCCCATGCACTTGACGCTGGCGCAGGCGCCGCGGGTGTATGCCTGGGTCGACCTGGTGGAAGACCTGTCGGGTGCCGAGCCGCAAGCCGACGACTGGCTCGACCCGGCCCACCTCCCCGACACCTTGCTGGCTCTTTTGCGCGAGGTTTCGCGCACCTATGTCCCGGTGATGCTGGCCAACGCGCGCGCACTCGCGGCGGGCCAGGCCGAGGTCCATGCTGTCGTCGGCACCACCACATGGCGCCAGCAGGCGTTCCCGTACCAGGGCAAGTGTGTGCGGTGGTTGCGCGAAGAACGTGCGGCGCTGGGCGAGAATCAGCGGCGCGCGGTGGATCGGGTTCTCGAGCAGACCGGCTGCCTGCCGCTTTTCATGGAAAAACTTGGGCCTTGACGATGCACACCTTGCACCTGCGCAGCGCACTGTGGACCCTCTTGCTTTCAATGTTCTTGCTCGGGCCAGCCTGGGCTCTGACGCCGGAAGAGGCGACGCGGGTTGGCGGCGACCTGAACCGTGTCGGTGGCGGCCTGTCCCAACTCGACCAACAGCTGGCCGGCGTCAAAGCCTCGATCGCAAAGATCGTGCAGGCCGGGCCGGCCCTGCCGGCGGACCTGGAGAAGGTCCGGGTGACACTTGCCGCCGGCCGCGACCACCAGGAAATGGCCGTCAGCACGCTGATCACCACGGCGGTGCTGGTGGTGATGTGGGGCCTCGGGCTCGCTTTCAAACGGGCCACGCGAGGCTGGCGCGCCGCCCGTATCGCCGACGGCAACCGCTCGCGCGGCGCGATTGGCCTGCTGTTGCTGGACCTCGGGCACTACGCGGTGGTTTCCGTCACCGCCTACCTGGCGATCCGCCTGTGGTTCGATGCGCAAGACCTCCATTCGCTGATGGGCGTTGCCACCTTGTGGGGCGTTTTGCGCTGGCTGCTGTTCTGGAAATTCCTGGACGTGATCATGCGACCCGACCTGCCCGGGTTCCGGCTGCTGCAGATGTCGGACCGCTCGGCCCGCGCCATGAAGGGCTTTTTTGGCGTCGGCACCTTTATCGGCATCCTCAACATTTCGCTGGCGCCGGTGGCGCTGCGCGCCGGCCTGCCAATTCCGTCCGGGCAGTTGATCGTGCTGGTGGTGGGTGTGTTCGTGGCCACCTGTTGCCTGCTCGGCTTGCTGGCTTACGCGGCGTCCCACCGCGGGGCGCGCGGTATGCCCCGCTTCTGGATCCGCCTCGGCCTGCTGCTCACGCCGTCCATCCTGCTGGCGTGGATGGTCGGTGTAGTGACACTTGAGTTCGCCGTCTACCACTCGCTGGTCTACACCGTTCGCATCGCCACCATCGCCTATTTCGCGTACCACATCTTCGAGTTGTCGACCAAGGCCAAGTGGTGGTACAAGCTGGTCCAGCACGCGATTGCCGCCGGCGCCATCTTGTCCCTGTCGATCATGTTGTCCGAGTTGTGGCTGGTCGAGCGCATGGGGCTGATCCCGATGGCGCAGTGGATACCGATCCGCCACTCACTCGAAACCACCGCCATCACGCTGTTTGCCGGCTTCATCGGCTGGCGTTACCTCGACCTGTGGACCGAGGAGCGGCTGCGGGCGGCTTCCGGCGGCCTGTCGCCGACCCAGATGGACGAAGAGATCGCGGTGGAACCGGCGTCGCGGCTGACCACCGCCCTGCCCCTGGTGCGCGTGTTGTCGGGGGTGGCCATCCTGTTTTTTGTTGCCTTCCTCGGCATGTCGCAACTCGGTGTCGATGTGACAACGCTGCTGGCCGGCGCCGGCGTGTTCGGTCTTGCGCTGAGTTTCGGCTCGCAGGCGCTGGTGCGCGACATCGTCTCGGGTGTGTTCTTCATGTCCGACGACGCGTTCCGTGTCGGTGAATACATCGACACCGGCCGGCTCAAGGGCACGGTCGAGCGGGTCACCTTGCGTTCGGTGCGCCTGCGCCACCAAAACGGCCAGATCCACACCATTCCCTTTGGCCAGCTCAACTCCATCTCCAATTTCAGCCGCGACTGGCAAACCGTCAAGTTCAACCTGCGGCTGTCGCGTGACGCCGACATCGAGAAGACCCGCAAGACCGTCAAGCGGGTCGGCCAGGAGATGCTGCAGGACCCGGAGTTCGGCCACGAGTTCCTGCTGCCGCTCAAGCTTCAGGGCATGGCGGAAATCACCGACAGCGCGCTGGTGGTGCGGCTCAAGTTCACGGTCAAGCCGAGCAACCCGAGCGTGATACAGCGCGAGGCGCTCAAGCGCCTGCACCGTGCGTTCGCGCAGGACGGCATCGACTTCGCAGCCGGGGTGATCACGGTGCAGCCCGCCGGCGCGCTGGCGCTGCCTGCGGCCGTGGGTGCGGCGGCCGCAGCCTCGGCGCCCGGCCCGGTGGTCGCCGACGCCGGCGCGTGAGTCCCGTGGCTCGGTGTTCGAAGATCAGTGCCGTTCAGGCTGAGCTTGTCGAAGCCACTCGACCCTTCGACCCTTCGAAAGGCTCAGGACAGGCCAGACTGAGGGCGAACGATTCATGTCTTTGAACGCCAACGCACGGCAGGGGCCAGCCGCCTGTCAGGTTTTGGCGGCGACGCGGATTGCCTTCTTGCGCACCGGCGCCTTGGCGGCCGGCTTTGCGGCGGGTTCGCCTTTCGCGCCGCCGACCAGCTTCAGCGGCACGGCGCGCGCTTTCGACGGCCGGGCGACCAGCACGGGTTTGACCGCCCGCACGGCGCCGGATTTCTTGCCGGGCACCCGGGCTTTCACCTCTGTCGCCACCACCGGTTCGGCCGCCGTCGCGGACGCCGCGAGGCCGGTGGCCAGCTCCAGCAGCTTGCGGTGTTCGGCCAGCAGCGAATCGGCCAGTTCGGCCACATCGGGCAACGCGCGGCGGCAGGCGATCAGCCCGTAGTCGAGCCGGCCGTTGTAACTCTGCACCGTGACGTTGAGCGCCATGCTGTGCGCCGGTATCGACACCGGGTAATAGCTGACGATCTTGGCACCCGCGAAATACAGCTGCACCGGGATGCCGGCTACGTTGGAGATGACGACGTTGGCCAGCGGCGGCAACACGTTGGCCAGCCGCGAGCGGCCGAACAACGAGGCCAGGCCGGACATCAGCCACGGCGCGGCCAGCATCGGGAAATCGGTCGGTATGGCGGCCCGCACCCGTCCCATCATGGCTTTGCTGCTGGTCGAGGACTCGTTGATCTTGCGCAGGCGCTCGAGCGGGTCCTTGATGTCGGTGGCCAGACTCATGATGACCATGCTGACCTGGTTGTTGGCGGTCTCGTCACCGGCCTCGCGCAGACTGACCGGCACTGCCGCCGAGAGCGGTTTGGCCGGCAATTCGTTGTGGTGGCGGAAGTATTCGCGCAGGCCACCGGCCACGGTACCCATCACGACGTCGTTCAGCGACACGCCGACCAGCTTGGCGATCTGCTTGACTTCGGCCAGCGGCACGGTGCGCCCGGCAAAACTGCGCTGGTTGGTGATGGCGACGTTGAGCGAGGTCCGCGGCGCGAACAGCTGGAGGTTCTTGGGCAACAACCAGTTGCGCTTGCCGTTTTCGCCCTTGGCGGGAACCAGCACATTTTTTGCCGTGCGTGCGATCGTCGGCACGGCCTTGATCAGCTTGACATACTGCTGAAAGGTGTTGCTGATGGCGGCGCCGAGCAGCTCGGCAATACCGAGCTGGTACTGGTTGCGGCGCGCGCGCGGGCGCGGCGGCTTGATCACCCTGCCGGTCGGCTCCAGGTCGAGGATCGCCTTGCCCAGCGCGACACCGGCCTGGCCGTCGATGCCGGCGTGGTGGACCTTGGTATACAGCGCCACCTGCCCGCTCTTGAGGCCGTCGATGATGAAGAACTCCCACAACGGGCGGCTGCGGTCCAGCAGGCTGGAATGCAAGCGGGCCACGTACTGCTGCAGTTGCCGGTTGCTGCCGGGCGCCGGCAAGGTGACATGGCGCACGTGGTAGTCCATGTCGATGTCCTCGTCCTCCACCCACACCGGATTCGACAGATCGAAGGGCATCAGCGCCAGCTTGCGCGTGAACACGTCGGCCAGGTGCAAACGTTGCGTCAGGTAGGCCTTGGCGTCTTCGTAGAAGTCGCCCTGGTAGCCTTCGGGCAGGTCCATGACGTTGAGTGCACCCACGTGCATCGGCATCTCGGGCGACTCCAGGTGCAGGAAGGTGGCGTCTACGCCGCTGAGGTGGTTCATGGTGGTCGTCTCCGTGGATGGGGGGGTGGGGCTGCGGCAATTGTCGCGCCCCGGGCGGCGGAAAAAGCGCCCGCGCTCAGAATTTCCTGGTGATAAGGTAGGTCGCAATCCAGGGCTGCCAGACCACGAGGGCCAGGCACACCAACATCATCAGGATGAAGGGCACCGCCGCCTTGATCAGCAGGCCGAACGGCTGCTTGAACGCCGACATGGCGACGATCAGGTTGAGCCCGACCGGCGGCGTCAGGAAGCCGATCTCCAGGTTCAGGATCATGATGATGCCGAACACGATCTTGTTGTAGCCGTAGGCCTCGGCCATCGGCGCCAACAGCGGCGCCAGAATCAGGATCGCCTCGCCGGTGGTCATCAGGCAACCCACCACCAGCAGCAGCAGGTTCACCAGCAACATGAACATCAGCGGGCTGCTGATGTAGCCCTGCATGAACTGCACCAGCGTCGACGGAACCCGGTGCTCGATCAGGATGATGTTGAGGCTCAGCGCCACCGCCAATACCGGAAACAGCGACCCGCCGAGTTTGGATGCGTCGAGCACCACGTGGTAGAAGTCCTTGAGCTTCATTTCGTTGTGCACGAAGGTCTCCACCAGGATGGCGTACACCAGCGCCACGGCCGCCGCCTCGGTGGCGGTGAAGAAACCGCTGTAGATGCCGCCAAGCAGGATCACCGGCATCATGACCGACCACACGCCATTGCGGCAGGCCAGCGTGAATTCGGACAAACTGAACTTCTGCGTCGGCATCCTGCGGTTGAACCATACCGCGTAGATCGACAAGACGATGAGTATCAGGATGCCCGGCCCGACACCGGCCAGCAACAGGTCGGTCACCGAGGCCTCGGTGACCAGGCCGTAGATGATCATCGGAATCGACGGCGGGATGATGATGCCCAGAGTGCCGCCCGACATGATGGTGCCGAGCGCGAACTTGTTGTCGTAGCCACCGGCGCGCATCGCGGGGTACATCACCGTGCCGATCGCCAGCATGGTCACGATGCTGGAGCCCGAGATGGCGGCAAAAATGCCGCAGCTCAGGATCGCCGAGACTGCCAGCCCGCCCGGCAGCGGCCGCGTGATGGCGGCCATGATGTCGATCAGGCGCTTGGCCGTGGTGCCTTGCGTCATCACGTTGCCGCACAGTATGAACAGCGGTATCGACAGGATCAATTCCTTGTCCAGCCCGACCCACAGGTCTTCGATGATGTAGTCGAGTTGGCCCTTGCCCCATACGATCTGCACAAAGGCGCACACCGACAACAGGATCACGATCAGCGGCTGGCGCAGCAGCAGCAACACGAACACCAGCGCCACCAGCAGCAACGGGGCTGTCATCGGACCTCCCGCGCGCCGTGCGCCACGCCCGCTGGCGGCGCCGAGTGGCTTCGGAACGGCCGCGCGCCGCTCATTCCTGGAACTCCGGCGGCAACGGCCGCAGGGCCGGCCACGCCGCAAAGAAGAAGTAGCGCACCGCCGCCGACAGGAAACCGAGCGGAATCGCGAGCTGGAAGGGCCACACCGGCATGTCGAAGGCCTGCGCCCGCAGCCCTGTGGAGATGGTGGAACTCACGAACACCCAGCCGTAGTAGGCGACCCCGACCATGAACAGGCCCGAGATGGCGTCGGCCAGACGATCGACGTCCGGCCCCCAGGCCGCGGGCACCCAGCCAAACCCGATGCGTGGAAGCAGGTGGCTGCCAGTCGCGGTGGCGATGCCAACGCCGCAGAAGCTGGCCAGTACCAGCGAATAGACCGACAGCTTTTGCGCGCCGTAGACGCCGGTCGCGCCCTTGATGCCCAGCAGCTTGTAGATCGGGCCGAGCACTTCACGCCCGGCCACATCGAGGATCAGCAGCGCCGCGATGAGGCCGAATGCGGCCACCGCGATCAGGCATTCGACCCGGTGCCAGCCGTCGATGAACCGTCTGGCGCCCATGGGCGCCGGCGCGATTGCCGTCACGCCACAGGCTTATTTGGCGCAGGCCTTGCGGCCCGATTCCATCGCCGCGTAGAAAATGTCGGCCGTGCCGCCGGTTTCCTTGACGATTTGCGGATAGACCGGCTCCATCGCCCGGCGCCATTCGTCGCGCTGCGCCGGCGTGATGGTGGGCGCAAGGCCGCCGGCCTTCTCGTGCATGCCGAACAAGGTGTTCTCGAAGCCGCGCACCTCGGCCCGCATCTTGGCCGACGGATTGCGCGCGCCCGCGCGCTGCAGCGCGTCCTGGTGGTCCTTCGAGAGCTTGTCGTAGCTGGCCTTGTGCATCAGGGTCAGCGCCGGCGCGTCGTACAGGTTGACGCGCGAGATCACCGGCGCGACCTTGGTCAGGCCCATCGGCAAGGCGCTGGTGATGGTGGTCATCAGGACCTCGGCCAAGCCGGTCTGCATCGCCGGGATCCACTCGGGAAGCCCGAGCGGGTTGGCGTTGGCGCCCATCGACGCATAGAACAATGCCTGCGTCTTGTTGGCATACGACGCCGCTTTGGCGCCCTGCAGGTCCTTTGGCACCAGGTAGGGCTTCTTGCCCACCAGGTCGATGGTGCCAACCTCGGTCCAACCCAGGAACTGGACACCCTTCTTCGCATACAGGTCGGTGACCTGTTTGGTCAGGTGGTTGTCGAGCACGCAGTCGAGTTCGGCCGTGCTCCTGAAATAGAACGGCATCAACAGCAACGCCACCTCGGGAACGATCAACGCCGCGGAACCGGCGGAATAACCACCCATGTCGATACGGCCGCGCGCAACCTGCTGGACCGTATCCTGCTCGCTGCCGAGCTGCGACGACAGGAACGGCTGGATCTTGAGTTCACCCTTGCTTTCTTCTTCGACGTCCTTGGCAAAGCGGCCGATCTGCATCGCCCACGGGTTGTTGGCTGGCGGCGCGCCCGAGCTGTAGCGCAGTTCGATCGGTTTCTTGTCCTGCGCAGTCGCCAGCGTCGGAGCGAGTGCCAGGCCGAGCGTGGCCAGAACGGCCGGGAAGATGGCGGTGGTTTTCAATGTTCTGTCTCCTGATGCATCGGTGTCGGGGCCAACCGCGAACCAATAGTCCCGATGGCTGCGTAGATTTATAGCAGTTGGCTGCCGCTCGCCCGTCATGGTTTACACGGGGTGCGCGGGCACGGCAGACACCATGGCGACACGCCGCTGGTCCCGCGAACGCATGCGCGAGGGCGCCTGCGGGCTATTTGGCGCAGGCCTTGCGCCCGGCCTCCATCGCGGCAAAGAACACATCGGCGCTGCCACCGGTCTCCTTGACGAGTTGCGGGTACATCGGCTCCACCGCCTTGCGCCATGCGTCGAGCTGCTCCTGGCTGACCGTCGCGATCTGCCCGCCGGCCTTCTCGTGCATGCCGTACAGCGTATTTTCGAAACCGCGCACCTCGGCGCGCAGCTTGTCGGCAGGGTTGCGCGCACCGGCCCGTTGCAGCGCGCTCTGCTGTTCCTTGCCCAGCTTGTCGTACACCGCCTTGTTCATCAGCGTCAACGACGGCGAATCGTACAAGGCGACACGGGTCGCGACGGTCGCGACCTTGGTCAGGCCGGAGGGCAAGGCAAACGTGATCGGTGAGGCCTGTACCTCGGTCAGGCCGGTCTGGATCGCCGGGATCCATTCAGGCAGTCCGAGCGGGATCGCATTGGCGCCCAGGGTGCCGTAGAACAGCGCCGACGACCGGTTCGCGTAGCCACCGGCCTTGATGCCGCTGACGTCCTTGGGCGAGGTGTAGGCCTTCTTGCCGAAGAGGTCGATCGTCCCGACCTCGGCCCAACCCAGGAACTGCACCCCCTTTTTCGCGTACAGGTCGGTCACGAGCCTGGTCAGGTGGTTGTCCAGTACGCAGTCGAGTTCGGCCGTATTCTTGAAATAGAACGGCATGATCAGCAGCGCGATTTCAGGAACGATCAGGGCCGCCGAACCGGACGAATAACCACCCATGTCGATACGCCCGCGCGCCACCTGCTGCACCGTGTCCTGTTCGCTGCCCAGTTGGGAGCCGAAGAACGGGACGATCTTCAGCTCGCCCTTGCTTTCCTCGTCCAGGTCCTTGACCAGGCGGTTGATCTGCATCACCCATGGATTGCCGGTCGGTGGCGCACCCGAGCTGTAGCGCAGTTCGATCGGTTTCTTGTCCTGGGCCGTTACCAGGCCCGGCGCGCCGGCCAGTGCCAAGGCGGCCAGCAACGCAGCAACCAGTGCAGTGGTCTTCATCGTGCAATCTCCTGATCAAGCCAGGACCGTGCGCGAACATGCGCCAGCCTGTGGCGTTTATAGCCCTTGCGAGCCGCAGCGGCGTCATGGTTTATACGGGGTCGCCCGGTGGTCGCCGGCCGATGCGTCTGCGCCAGGCGCGCCGGCGCACCATGGCCGCGAGCGACCGGACCGGCGCAACTCGGGCTAGACTGGCGCCAATGTGACATGCGCAGGCGACACCTGCGGCATGTGGTACTTGGCGCGCCGTCGCGTCGGCGCCATGCCACTGGCCCGCACAGGCTGCGACCCCGAGCTCCTTTTGAACCGGCTTTTTGCCCTCATCTTCAAAAAACAGATGCACCAACAAGGTTTCGCCCCATGTCACGCATGAAACGCCTCAAGGCCTCGATGACGCAGTTTCCGGACATTGCCGCGCCGTCGGGTTGGCTGCTGGCGTTCGAGCAGCGCGCGTTCTGGGAGTTCTGGGCTGGTGTCGGCTTGTACCCGGCGCTGCGCCACCTCGCGCCCAGGGGCGACGGGCACCCGGTGCTCGTGATTCCCGGGCTGGGCGCGTCCGATATCTCCACGGCCCTGCTGCGCAAGTTTCTGGACGATCTGGGTTACGCAACCTACCCCTGGGAACTTGGGCGAAACAAGGGATTGAAAGACCAGGGGCACGCGCAGATGGTGCGCCGCCTCGAGCAGATCTACCGCAAGCACGGACGCAAGGTCAGCCTGGTGGGCCAAAGCCTGGGCGGTGTGTACGCGCGCGAACTGGCGCGTGAACTGCCCGACCTGGTGCGCCAGGTGATCTCGCTGGGTTCACCCTTTACCGGACATCCGCTGGCGTCGACCGGTGCCCACCTCTACGAGTGGTTGTCGGGCGACCGCTTCGAAGACATGGATTTCAACCGGCATCTCGAAATGCGCATCAAGCCACCGGTGCCGACGACGTCAATCTACAGCAAACTCGACGGTGTGGTGGCGTGGCAATGCTCGATCGAGACCGGCCAGCCACACGGTGAGAGCATCAACCTGCGCGGCCACAGCCACATCGGCATGGCCAGCGCGCCGCTGGCGCTGTACCTGATCGCCGAACGGCTCGCACAACCCGAAGGCCAGTGGAAACCATTCGAGCCCACGGGAATTGCCCGCATTTTTTTTGGTCCCCAGGACCACCA
>JANMYG010000129.1:0-5768 GCA_031381865.1 Betaproteobacteria bacterium
TTCGACCCCTTGCACCCCATGCAAGTGCGCTACCAGGCTGCGCCACACACCGAACTAGCGGCTGATTATAACGGCGCAATCGCGGGGCAGACTAATAGTTGCTCGACAGCAGTTCGCGTATTTCGGACAGCTCCCGGCGCACCATGACCAAGTGACCGGCACCGGACTCGGTGATGTCGTCGAGGTCACTGTCGCTGAAGTCATCGAGTTCACTGTCACTGGTCTCGATCACTTCCACGCCCTCGAGCAGCACCTCGCCGTTCTTGCGTTTGTCGCGTTCGTTCTGCAGCAACTCCTGCATCTTGTTGCGCGCGCCGCTGATGGTGAATCCCTGGTCGTACAGCAGGTCGCGGATGCGCCGGATCATCAGCACCTCGTGGTGCTGGTAGTAGCGCCGGTTGCCGCGCCGTTTCATCGGCCGCAGCTGCGTGAACTCCTGCTCCCAATACCGTAGCACGTGCGGCTTGACGCCACAGAGGTCGCCGACTTCACCAATCGTGAAATAGCGTTTGGCGGGAATGAGAGGGAGGGATTTCCCCATTGAAATCAAAGCTGTAGGAGAGAAAGCTTTGAGGTTACTCTAAGAAGCTCGCGGATGCAAAGCTTGTCTGCATCTGGAGCGATAAATTTGCCGCAGCTGTCGTTAGCGCGCCGCCGCCGTGCGGCCTTCGTCCTGGATCTGGTCCTTGAGCTTGTGGCTGGCGTGGAACGTCACGACCCGGCGCGCCTCGATCGGAATCGCCTCGCCGGTGCGCGGATTGCGGCCCGGACGCGGCGCCTTGGTGCGAATCTGGAAGTTGCCGAAGCCCGAGATCTTGACATCGGTGCCCTCCACCAGGCTGGCCGATATCAGGTCGAAGAACGCGTCGATCATGTCCTTCGACTCGCGCTTGTTCAAGCCGATCTGTTCGAACAAGAGCTCCGCCAGTTGCGCCTTGGTCAGGGCCGGCGTCTCCAGGCTTTCAATGGCGAATTCCATTCGTCCCCTCGTTCGTTCTTGTTGTGTGCTCCGCGCCTGCTCAGGACCGCTGCCGCGCGCCGAGCGACGCGGCCAACTGCTCCACCACCGCGCGCACCGCGTTGTCTATCTGGTCGTCGGTCAGGGTAGCGTCGTCGCTGTTGAGCGTCAAGCGCACGGCCAGGCTTTTTTCCGGCGGCGGCGCATTAACAACAACCGCGTCGGGCTGCACCGCTTTGGGCCGGTAGATGTCGAACAGGTGCGCGTCCCGCAGCAGCCCCGCGGTCGGTGCGGCCCAGATGGCCGACATCAACGCCGCGTGCGTGACGGTCTCCGCCACGAGTACGGCGATGTCGCGCTCGACCGGCTGGTGCTTGAAAACCGGCCTGAACTCGGGCACCGGGCGCCGCAACACGGCGTCGAGCTCGAGTTCGAACATCACCGGTGCGCTGGCGAGTTCGTAGGCCTGGCGCCACTTTGGATGCAGCTCGCCGACAAAACCAATGGCAGCGCCATCGAGCACCACTCTGGCGCAACGGCCCGGGTGCATCGCCGGGTGGACCGCCGGCTCGAAGCTGGCGGCCAGCGGGGCCAGCAAAACACGGACGTCGCCGCTGGCGTCGAAAAAATCCGCCGTCCGCTCCTTTTGCCCCCAATGTGCTGCGTCCAGGGCGCCACAAGCCATGCCGGCGACACGCATCGGCTGATGCACACCTTGCACCGTGGTGTCGCTGTTCGGCACCGTTGCGTCACGCAGGAAAACACGGCCGATCTCGAATGCGCGCACCCGCGCCGCCTTGCGATCGAGGTTGAATTTCATGACCTGCAGCAGCGACCCCAGCAGGGACGAGCGCATCACCCCCATCTGGCTGGCGATCGGGTTTTGCAGCTTGATCGGGCTCGGGTTCCCCGCCAGTTCATGCTCCCAACGCTCGTCCACGAAACTGAAATTGATCGTTTCCTGGTAGCCCAGCGCGGCCAGCGTGCGCCGTACCGCAAACGGGCTGCGCTGTGCCTCGGGCCGGATCCTGGCCGTGATCGGCGCCAGTGGCGGCGTCGACGGCAGCGTGTTGTAGCCCACGATCCGCGCCACCTCTTCGATCAGGTCTTCTTCGATCTGCAGGTCGAAGCGGTACGGCGGCGGCGTTACGGTGACGGACCCCGCGCCGGCGTCGTCGGCCGCCGACTGGGTGACCGGCAAGCCCAGCCGGGTCAGGGCATCGGCGCATTGCGCCAGCGTCAGCGCCATGCCGATGACCTTGGATGCACGCGCCACGCGCAGGCGCACCGGTGCGGCAACCGGCATGTTCACCTGCTGGTCGTCGATCGGGCCGCATTGCGTGTTGGCGGTGCCGCAAATATCGATGATCAACTGCGTGATGCGCTCGAGGTGCTCGACGGTCTGGCTGGGGTCCACGCCGCGCTCGAAGCGGTGGCCGGCGTCGGTGGCGAAGTTGTAGCGGCGCGAACGCCCCGCCACCGCGCGTGGCCACCAGAAGGCCGCCTCGACGTAGACATTGCGCGTGGCGTCCGACACGGCCGTGGCGTCGCCGCCCATGATGCCGGCGAGCGACTCGACCTGCAGGTCGTCCGCAATCACGCCCACCTTTTCGTCCACCGCAACCGTGCTGCCGTTGAGCAGCTTGAGTTGCTCGCCAGGGCGGCCCCAACGCACGTCGAGCCCGCCATGGATCTTGTCGAGGTCGAAGATATGCGACGGGCGGCCGTATTCGAACATCACGTAATTCGAGATGTCGACCAGCGCGCTGACACTGCGCTGGCCGCAACGCGCGAGGCGCTCCACCATCCACGGCGGCGTGGCGGCCTTGGTATCGACATCGCGCACTATGCGGCCGGAAAAACGGCCGCACAGGTCGCTCGCGCTGACCTTGACCGGCAGCCTGTCACCGATGCCGGGCACCAAGGAGGGGAAGCCCGGTGTAGTCAACGGCGCGCCGGTCAATGCGGCCACCTCGCGCGCAACGCCGTAGACACTGAGGCAGTGCGCCAGGTTGGGAGTGAGCTTGACGGTCATCAGGCTGCCGTCGAGCCGCAGGTGTTCACGGATATCCTGGCCCAGCGGTGCGTCCGGCGCCAGCTCGAGCAGGCCGCCATGGTCCTGCGACAGCTGCAGTTCGCGCGCGGAGCACAACATGCCCTGGCTTTGCACACCGCGCAGCAGGCCGACCTGGATCAGAAACGGCTTGCCATCCGGCCCCGGCGGCAGCTCGGCGCCGACCATCGCGCACGGCACCTTGATGCCCACCCGCGCGTTGGGCGCACCGCAGACGATGTCGAGCAAGGCGCCCTGCCCCACGTCAACCTGGCACACGCGCAGGCGGTCGGCGTTGGGATGCGGCGCCGCCGCCCGGATTTCCCCGACCACGATGCCGGAAAACGGTGGCGCCACCGGCTTGAGCTCCTCCACCTCGAGGCCGGCCATGGTCAGCGTGTCGGCCAGTTGGCGCGTGGAAAGCGGTGGGTTGCAGAACTCGCGCAGCCAGGATTCAGGAAATTGCATGGTGGTTCGGGTCGAAGGCGGTTACTGGAATTGCGACAGGAAGCGGATATCGCCATCGAAGAACAGCCGCAGGTCGTCTACCCCATAACGCAACATGGTCAGGCGGTCGATGCCCGAGCCAAAAGCGAATCCGATGTAACGCTCGGGATCGAGCCCCATGTTGCGGATCACGTTGGGATGCACCTGCCCCGAGCCCGACACTTCGAGCCAGCGCCCCTTGAGCGGCCCGGCGCCGAACATGATGTCGATCTCGGCGCTCGGTTCGGTGAACGGGAAGAAACTCGGACGAAAACGGATGTCGAGGTCGCGGGTCTCGAAGAAGGCCTGGATGAAATCGAGGTAGACCACCTTCAGGTCCTTGAAGCTGATGTTTTCTCCCACCCACAGCCCCTCGACCTGGTGGAACATGGGCGAGTGCGTGGCGTCGCTGTCGACGCGGTAACAACGGCCCGGCACGATGACGCGAATCTCGGGCATGGCCTGCCCGGCGTCGATCAGGTTGCGGTATTTCTTGACGTGTTGCACCGCATGCCGGATCTGCACCGGGCTGGTGTGGGTGCGCAGCAAATTGGGTGCGCCGGGAGTCCCGCCTTCGACGTAGAAGGTGTCGTGCATCGACCGTGCCGGATGGTCCTCGGGCGTGTTCAGGGCCGTGAAGTTGAACCAGTCGGCCTCGATCTCCGGGCCCTGCGCCACTTCGAAGCCCATCGAAGCGAAGATCGCCTCGATCCGCTCGGTGCTCAGCGACACCGGGTGCAGGCCACCGGCGGCGCGCAGGCGGCCCGGCAAGCTCACATCCAGGGCTTCGGCCTGCAACTCGGCGTCGGCCAGCGCCTGCCTGCGCGCGCCCAGCGCCGTCTCGATGGCCTGTTTGGCCAGGTTGATGGCCGCGCCGCGCGATTTCTTCTCGTCTGCGCTCAAGGCTGCCATGCCCTTCATCATCTCGGTGATGCGCCCGGCCTTGCCGAGGAACAGCGCCTTGGCATTTTCCAGTTCAGCCGGCGCGTGCGCCTGGTTGAAGGCGGCCTTCGCAGTATCAACGATTGCGGTCAAGTCGTTCATAGGATCTCTGGTCGTTGGAACTGGCCCGTTCGACCCGCACGGGCATCCGGATCGGTGCAACTTCCCGGGTCGGTGGCAAAAAAAGGGCTAGCGCTCCTGGAAGCCCTAGCCCTTGTTTCTGGTGCAGCGCGCTATCGAAATGACAGGCGCCCGCGATGAACTCAAGCAGCCAGCTTGGCCTTGACCTGCTCCACGATGCCGGCGAAGGCAGGCATGTCGTGCACCGCGATGTCGGACAGGACCTTGCGGTCGATCTCGATGCCGGCTTTCTTGAGGCCGTTGGCGAATTGGCTGTAGGTCAGGCCGCACTGGCGTGCTGCCGCGTTGATACGTGCGATCCACAACTGGCGGAACACGCGCTTCTTGGTACGGCGGTCACGGTAGGCATATTGCCCCGCCTTCATCACCGCTTCCTTGGCGATCCGGAAGACGTTGCCGCGGCGACCGCGGAAGCCCTTTGCAAGGGCCAGAACTTTTTTGTGGCGGGCGCGAGCCGTTACACCACGTTTGACGCGAGGCATGGTTTACTCCTTGTTCGTCGTTGGTTAAATGCCGAATCCGGGCAACATCTGCGCCATGTGACCCATGTTGGTCTCATGCACAGCCGTCGGGCCCCGCAGATGGCGTTTGTTCTTGGTGGTCTTCTTGGTCAGGATGTGACGCTTGAAGGCTTGGCCGCGCTTGACGGTACCACCGGGACGAACACGAAAACGCTTTTTCGCACCGCTCTTGGTCTTCATTTTGGGCATGGAATGCTCCTTCTACCTTGTGCTCGCGAGGCGTCTGCAAACTGCTTGCAGCCTTGTTGGCCCCGAGCCACTTTTTTGCGGGGGGCATTTCGCCCCCTGCTGCCAACAACCCACCGGTGACCAGACCGATGGGCGTCGTGCCCCTACGACGCTGCGCTGACCGCCGCGTCTGCCGCCGGCTTGGCGGCGATTTTCTTCTTGCCCGGCGCGATCATCATGATCATCTGCCGCCCTTCGAGTTTCGGGAACTGCTCGACCAGGATCAGGTCGCCCAACTCGGCGCGAATACGATTCAACAGCGCCATCCCGATTTCCTGGTGCGTGATTTCACGTCCCCGAAAACGCAGCGTGATCTTGCACTTGTCGCCTTCGGCCAGGAAGCGCCGGATATTGCGCATCTTGATGTTGTAGTCGCCGTCGTCGGTGCCGGGGCGAAACTTGATCTCCTTGATCTCGATAACCGTCTGCTTGGCTTTCG
>JANMYG010000135.1:0-2986 GCA_031381865.1 Betaproteobacteria bacterium
GTGGCGGAAAGCCCGCCGCTTGGGGCATCTCCAGCAGCATGAATGCCGATCCGTCCTTGATATGGCGAAGGGCAACGGTCGGAGAATCTTCTCGCACCGCCTCGCGCGTGAGCCTGCGCGTCTGCGAGTGTTACGCCATCAATACCGGACCCAGCCAACCCTCGCGTGCATATCCGCGCGATGCGAATAACCCATCAAGCCACTGGCGGTCGACCCAGGCCAAACGACTGAATCGCCTTGAGGACCTCGTCGGTGGACGCGCAGCCTCTGAGCATATCGGCGACCTTTTGCCGTATGGCCGCCCGGACGGGGACGAAGTACTGCTGCGCCAGGATGTGCGCCTGCTCGTGAAGCGCACGAGCGATATCTGGTTGAACTCCCGCTTTCATGGCGTGCCTCCTTCGTTCGCGATTCGTGTGTAGCAAGTCCACAGGGACGCGCCGACGCCACACCTGCGGCAATACCCCAGGCCAGCGACTACGGCAATGTCCCAGTAACTGTTGAACAGATGAGCTGAGGGTGGCGGTTCCTTTCGCCCGCATGTGAACATGCTGGTGCCTCGCAAGCAAAGAAAGGAACCACCGAAATGAAGTCTCTCACAAAGCCCGCGCTGCGGGCGATCCCGTGCGCCCAGCACGTACACGATCTTGGAGGTGCAAGTCCGCCCGCGAGTAGACCACAGCGAGCGAAGGGAAGCGCAACTTCGCAAGGGTGACCGAGCGTGGGGAGGAAGCGTGAAACGAAACCGTGAGCCGAGGAACACGAACCGTATATGAGGCATTACAGGGCAGGGTGGACGGCGTCAAGCAGCATGGCCGGCGCATTGACTCATCAGATTTGCTACTCGTGCTGACCCGTTGCCTCACGTAATCTGCTACCCGTCGGATGGTCCGGCTGGGGCAGCACAACGTGAAAAGGCAAATCAGCATGACAACACGCAAGGAGTTGATCGAAGCGCTGCGAGAGCGGTATCGCGGCGCAAGCTACGGTGACAGGGTGAGGATTCTTGACGAGTTTGCGGCCACGACCGGGTATCACCGCAAATATGCCATCCGTCTTTTGGGCGCGGACGGGCGGCTTTCCAGGAAGGCCACGCCGATACGCAACCGCTTGTATGACGAGGCGGTGCGCCAGGCGCTGAAAGTGCTGTGGGAGGCGGCTGATCGCGTCTGCGGCAAGCGCTTGAAGGCGTTGCTCCCGATGCTGGTGGACGCCATGGAGCGGCATGGCCACCTCGATTTGGATCCCGCCATCAGGTCCAATGTCTTGCAGGTCAGCGCAGCAACCATTGATCGCATGCTGGCCGGGGCGCGAACGCACATTGACGGACAGCGCAAGCGGCGCTCCGGCGTGGGGGCCGCCATCCGACGCAGCATACCGGTGCGCACTTTCGCCGACTGGCGCGATCCACCACCCGGCTTCTTCGAAATCGACATGGTCGAACACTGCGGTGGCCCAAAGAGCGACGGCGACTTCGTGCACACCCTCACGTTGACCGACATCGCCAGCGGGTGGACCGAATGCGTGGCCATGCGCTGGCGCAACCAGATGCTGGTGATCGAAGGCCTGGACAAAGCGGCGACGGATTTACCCTTCGCGATGCTGGGCGTGGACTCGGACAATGACAGCGCCTTCATGAACCAGAACGTCCTGGACTACTGCCAGGCAAAGGGGCTGGAGCAGACACGTTCCCGTGCCTACAAGAAGAACGACCAGGCGTGGGTGGAGCAAAAGAATGGCTCCATCGTGCGCCGGCTGGTCGGTTATGGGCGGCTCAGCGGGCCGGTGGCAACGCAGACCTTGGCGCAACTGTATGCCGCGTCCCGGCTGTACATCAATTTCTTCCAGCCGTCTTTCAAGCTCAAATCCAAGACGCGCGATGGTGCCCGCGTGCACAAGGTGTATCACGCACCGGCAACCCCGTGCGAGCGACTGCTGGCGCACGAGCGGATCGATACGCCTACCAAGGACAAGCTGAAGCTGCAGTGTCAAAGCCTCGACCCAGTTCGGCTGCTGCAGGAGATCCGCATCGCCCAGCAGCGGCTCAGCGACATCGCCGCGCATGGTGTGCCAGCGCTGGTGGCGCCGTCGTCGATACCCGCCGTAGAGGCATTCCTGGCCAGCCTGTCTTCGGCCTGGAAGGACGGAGAAGTGCGCCCGACGCATCGCAAGCAACCGGGCGCCACACACTGGTGGCGAACCAGGGTGGACCCCTTCGCCGACGCCTGGCCGCTCATCGAAGGCTGGCTGATTGCCGAGCCCGCGGTGCCCGCGCACGCGCTGATGGATCGCCTGGCCGAGAAGTTTCCGCAAGACTATGCCAACAAGGCGCAGTTGCGAACGCTGCAGCGGCGGGTCAAGGAATGGCGTGCCGAGCGCGCCAAAGAGATGATCCTGGGCCGGTTGCTCAAACCCGCAATCGCTGCGGCCCATGCGTAACGATGCCGCAAATTCGGCGGCCGCGCCGGGGTTGCCTCGAAAAGCGCTACGCGCTCATTGCGGCAAGCCCGGCGCAACAAGTTGCCATTCAACCCGCAGTGAGAGACGAAAACCGGGGAAACGACAACCAACCATCGGGTAACATTCCTTCGTGAGGCAACACGCCGGCCAGGATAGTTGACGCGGACCAACGGCTCGATCGCCAACTTCACGCGCAACGTCAAACGGTGGAAGGACGGAGCGATGACGTTGCGATGGGTGGGTGGTGCTTTGAGCGACGCTAGGGGGCGCTTTCGCAAGCTGCGAGGGCATCGCGAAATGAAGCTCCTGATGACGGTCTTGGCGGCTCGGCAAACCGCCGTGCAGGTCAGAGAAAGAAAAGCCGCGTCGCATCACGACATAGGAGCCGTCACCGGACAGCGTTCAACAGTGATCGGGACATTGCCCGCGCAGGCCACGTGGGCTGTTTGCCAATATGTCGCGCTCCATCTGGACTTGCTTGAGGCGTCGGCGCAACTCGACGAGCTCCTGGGGCTCGGCACCCGAC
>JANMYG010000165.1:0-25319 GCA_031381865.1 Betaproteobacteria bacterium
CGGTTCTTGCGGCGACAATCGGGGCTTTCCGTTCCCGGTGCGCGGCCCATGACGCACCATCAGCCGCGACGACAACGCCGATGTCCAGTTTCGTGATTCGCCTCGCCACACAGCGTGATGCCGCCGCGATCGCCCGGATCCACGCCGGTTTCGATCAGCGCGTGGCTGCCGCTGCCGATCGATCGCCTGCGGATACGAGCAACCTGACAAGCCGCGACAAGCGCCTGTCCTTGTGGCGCGACGCCATCGAATACGGGGAGCCCCAGGTACATGTCGCTTGCCTGGCCGACGAAGTGGTTGGGTTCGTCGGCTTCGACCGCTGTCGCGACAAGGGCACACGGCCGACGATGGGTGAAATCTGGGCCATCTATGTCGCCCCGCCGTATTGGGACCGGGGCGTCGGGCTGGCGCTGTGGGACGCCGCCCGTGAGGGCCTGCTGGAGGAGGGCTGCGCCACCGTGTCGGTCTGGATCGCCCTGGGCAACGATCGCGCTTTGCGATTCCATGAACTGGCCGGCTTCAAGCGCGAGATGTCGACCGCCAGGACGGTGGCATCGGGCGGCGTCCGGATCGAGGAGATCCGGCTCAAGCGCAAACTGTAGTCGCGCTCAGCGCCGCATTGTTCCCGGTACCCGCGGCCTGACCGCCTCATACGCTGTTGCGTTCAAAGATATCAGCCGTTCACCCTGAGCTTGTCGAAGGGCCGAGTGGCTTCGACAAGCTCAGCCCGAACGGATCTTGCCGAGCGAACGCAATTTGGTATCAGACTTCGCCGCCAAAACGCTTGGTGAGATTGGCGATGTACTTCTCGACCATCTTCTCGAATTCAGACTCCACGACCGGGGCAATCACCATCTTCATCAAGCCGGGCAATGGAATGCTGAGGTCCCCGTCGATCTTGAGCACCAGGTTGGTCGACTTCTTCTTGTCGGTGATGTGCCAGCTCCCGGAGACCAGCGCGTTGCCCTCACCCTTGACCGGAGTCCATACCACCGTGCCCTTGGCCTTGTTGGAGACATATTTGCTCGCATACACCGTCTGGAGATTGATTTGCGAGAGCCCGATCTTTTCCATCTCCCAGCGGTAGACGCCAGCGCCGAGATCGACCAGCTTGTGGACTTTCGGGAAGTGGCTGGCCGAGGTCGGTACGTCGGACAGAACCCCGAATACCTCGCTGGCGGGGGCTTTCACTGCAAACTCGTAGCCAAGCTCGATGTTGACGTGGATGGTCATCGCGGGTTCCTTGTTTTTTCGGGTCGATCGGACAGTCTCGCCCGCCATCCTACCGTACCGGGCCCGGCGCTTTTGCATGCGACCTTGGCCGCGGTTCTTGTCCTGGATCAAGACCGAAGAGGCCGGGCAGCGCCACACTGGCGGCCAACTTCGAAGGAGTATTCATGGTGGCCCAGCCGCTCTACGTCGATTCCATCAACGGCGCTGTCGATTACCTGTTGGACCGCATTGCTGGCGACATCGTGCTGGGCATCCCGCTGGGTGTGGGCAAGCCCAACCCGCTGGTGAATGCGCTGTACCGGCGCATCAAGGCCAACCCGCGGCGCAAGCTGCGCATCATCACCGCCCTGTCGCTCGAGAAGCCGGTCGGGCACAGTGATCTGGAGCGCCACTTTCTCGCGCCGCTGGTCGAGCGGGTGTTCGGCGACTACCCGGATCTGGACTATGTGAAGGACTCCCGGGCCAGTGCCTTGCCACCCAACATCGAGGTGCGCGAATTCTTCATGAAGACGGGCGACTACATTGGCAACAGCGCGGCGCAGCTGGCCTACATATCGACCAACTACACCTTCGTGGCGCGCGACATGGCGCTGCAAGGCATCAATGTCCTCGCGCAGGCAGTCGCCGCCCGGGGGCTCGGCGATTCACTGCGCCTGAGCCTGTCCAGCAATCCGGATGTCAGCCTCGAGGTGGTGGGCAAGATGCGTTCCAGCGGTGTCCCGCTGATCGCGGTCGGTGTGATCAACCGCGAGATGCCGTTCATGCCAAACGGCGCCGAGGTGGAGCCGGGCTTCTTCGACGTGGTCGTCACCGACCCGGCGGCAAGCCATGCCGTGTTCGCGCCGCCCAACAACTCCGTGACGACGGCCGACTACGCCATCGGGCTGCACGCCTCGAGCCTGGTGGTTGACGGGGGCACGCTGCAGATCGGCATCGGGTCGCTGGGCGACGCGATTGGGCAGTCCCTGATCGTGCGCGACCGCCATGGCGCCGAGTATCAGAAGATGCTCGAGGCCCTGTGTCCGGACGGCCTGGCCGGACGCGAGCTGGGTCGTTTCGACCAAGGCCTGTACGGCTGCTCCGAGATGTTCGTGAACGCCTTCCTGAAGCTCATCGAAGCGGGCGTGGTTCGCCGCGAGGTCTTTGGTGATGCGGTACTGCAGCAGTTGCTCAATGACGGACGCATCAAGGACGAGGCGGTCACGCCGCAGACGCTGCGCGCGCTGCTGGAATGTGGTCGCATCCGATCCCCTCTTTCGGCCGACGACCTGGCCTTCCTGCAGCGTTTCGGCATCGTGCGCGCCGGAGTCGTGTTGCGGGGAAGGCAACTCGCATTTGCAGACCAGCGCTGCAGCGCCGACCTGCTGGAGGGCGACGGCGGTGGCTTCGACTGCGTCTGCGCCCACATGCTCGGGTCCCGGTTGACCGCAGGCATCTTCATGACGGGCGGATTTTTCATGGGCCCGCGCGATTTCTATGAACGGCTGCGCACCATGCCACCCCAGGAGCTGGCGAAGATCGACATGACCAGGATCGATTTCATCAACCAGCTTTACGGTCAGGGTGATCTGAAGCGCGCCCAACGGCGCAACGCCCGCTTCATCAACACGACCATGATCGTGACGCTGCTGGGCGCCGCTGCGAGCGACGCTCTGGAGTCCGGCCAGGTGGTCAGCGGCGTGGGCGGGCAATACAACTTCGTCGCGATGTCACACGCCTTGCCCGACGCGCGGCTGTTGATGATGCTGCGCGCCACGCACGACAACAAGGACGGACTGCGCAGCAGCATCGTGTGGAGTTATGGCCATGTGACGATCCCGCGGCACTTGCGCGACGTCGTGATCACGGAGTACGGAGTGGCCGATCTTCGCGGGCAGTCCGACGGCGAGGTCGTCAAGCGACTGATTGCCATCGCCGACTCGCGCTTTCAGGACGAACTGGTCAAGTCGGCCAAGGCACACGGCAAACTCGACCCGGCATACCAGGTTCCGCAGCGGTACCGGCACAACCTGCCCGAACTTCTGGAGGCCAAGCTGCGCCCGTGGAGCGAGGCCGGCCTGTTGCCGGATTTTCCGTTCGGAACCGACTTGACGGACGAAGAACTGCGGATGGTGCGAGCGATGAAGAAAGTGAAACACGCCAGCCACCACCCGTCCGAACTGCTGACCATGGCTGTGAAGAGCTTGTGGGAAGGCAAACAGGCGCCCGAGGCCTACCTGCAGCGACTCGGCTTGTCGGACGCCCACAGTTTCAAGGATTTGTTGTTGCGCCGCCTGTTTGCCGGCAATCTGTAGCCTGTTGCCCGCCGTGTGTTGGTGCGATGCCATTCATCGGCCACGCGCCCCGGCAATCTGGCTGAGCAGGGGTTGAAGCACCTGCATTGGCGCCAATCCAGCCGTCGTGGTGGCGCCTGGCGCCGCCCAGCCGCCGCCCGGTCAGGTGTGTCCGTTGTACGCCACTGCGAGCAGCGCCTGCTGGCTTTGCCGGGTGCGGGTCTGGATCCGGCGCAACAACCCGCGCCCGTCGACGGCGTCGATCCCGTGCTCCTTGGCGAACTGCAGCGCTTCCGGCGTGTAGGTGGACGTTGTCGTATAGGTGCCGTGGGCGGATTTGAAGGTGGCGACCACACCGAGGAACTCCTTCATTTCCGCCAGGCCCACCGGCTTGTTGAGCCAGTGCTTGCACCGGACGATCGCGACCGGCCCCGGCATCCTGGCCGCATGCAGCCATATGTCCACACCTTCGTCGGTCCGGTGCGATTGGCTGCGGGTGTCGAAGCCGGCCCAGGAGAACCAGGTTTCGCAGACCGCGGCGAAACGTTGGGCATCGATGGCGGCGAATACGTCAAGACTCCAATGGCGGCCATTGGAAGTGCCGTTGAATTCGTCGCTTTCGATGTCGCCGAGTACTGCTGCCGATTGGCCACGCCGCTCGACGCCATCCTGGGGGTGCTGCTGCGTCCCGGTCGCACGCACGTCGTTCCGATTTCCAAATGCGGCGCGAAAACCAAACGCCATCAGGGCGACGACGGCGATCGCCAGCAAAACCGCCACCATGCCGGCTTCACCTGGCCGGGACCAATAAACGCCGGCGCCGGCGCCAACCACCGGGACAGCCAGCGTTATCCATATCAACCAGTTGGAGCGCTTCGTCTTGCTGCGAAGCCGGGTGCCACCTTTTGCCATTCGTGTTCCTCCACTGCCATGAGCGAATCATTTTTGATCTGCTGGAGTGCGCAAGTCTAAAGACCGTATTTGACAGTTCCAAGGCAATTTTCACGGTTTCATTCAAATGCAAGGCGGCGCCCGCCGTCGCGCAGGCGCGCTGGTCAGCTTCTTGTGGGGATTTCGTAGTGCGCGAACCACGATCCGCAGTCGCGACCCGGTGCGGGTCCGGGGTTGCGGCGTTCGCAGTCGGTTGATGCCCTCCGGTCGGATGGCGTGGCCGGCGCACCACCTCCAGCACGATGGGCGCCCACGCAATCGTTGCCGCAGATCGCGAAAAGATCGGCCACACGCCAAAGCGGCGCAGACCGAGCGCGCGATGGCATCGCATAATGCCGCACTGCGCAGCCAGGGGATCGATCCATGCCAACGTCAACCGAATATTCCGATGGGGTCGCTTTTGTCGGCGGCCGGTTCGTGCCGATCGCCGAGGCGGCGATTCCCATCACTGACTGGGGATTTCTACGATCCGACGCGACCTATGACGTGGTCACCGTGTGGGATGGCGCCTATTTCCGGCTCGACCTCCATCTGGAGCGCTTCGCGCGAAGTTGCGAACGCTGGCGCCTCGACCCCGGGCTGAGCCGGGCCCAGATTACCGATGTGTTGTCGCAGTGTGTACGGCTCAGCGGGTTGCGCGCGTCCTACGTGGAGATGATCTGCACCCGGGGCAAGCCGCCATGGGGCTCGCGTGATCCGCGACAAGCGTCGAACCAGTTCTATGCATTCGCGGTGCCCTACGTCTGGCTGGCCAACCCGCAACAGCGCGAAACAGGCCTGCATGTGATGGTCAGCGACATCCAGCGCATCCCCGCCCGGTCGGTCGACCCGACGGCCAAGAACTACCACTGGAACGACTTGACCATGGGCCTGCTCGGCGCCCTCGACGCGGGAGCAGACAGTGTTTTGCTCGTGGATGGCACCGGAAACGTGGTTGAAGGGCCGGGGTTCAACGTTTTTTGCGTCATCGGCGGCGCGATCGTCACGCCCGCCGAGGGCATGCTGGAAGGCGTGTCGCGCCGTACCGTGATCGAGATGGCGCGCGAACTTGGCATGGAGGTACAACTTCGCGCTGTGCCGGCGGACGAACTGCGTGGGGCACAAGAGGTCTTCCTGTCGACTTCCGGCGGCGGCGTGTTGCCCGTGACACGGGTCGACCAGGCCGTGATCGGAACCGGTGTTCCGGGGCCGGTCACCCGCAAGCTGGTCGACACATACTGGAACTGGCACCGGGACCCCGCCTATATCCAGCCGATCGACTACGGGTCGTGAGCACCGCTCCGGGCCGCCCCCAGGCAAGCGCGCACCGCGGCGCGCGGCACGAAAGCACCCTGGCGGGCCGTGCAGTGCGCGCCGGGACTTTCCCCTGCAGGCCCGCTCAAGACCCGGTCGCCGGCACGAACAACGCGTCGAAGCCACCCACCGGTTCGAAGCGCTGGTTGCGGTAGACCAGGCGGGTCGGGCCGGGCAGGGCACGTTCGCGCACGCTGTGGCACACATCGCCCGGGTAACACACCAGACGCGATCCGGCTTCTTCAAGTCGCTCGGGGGCAATCACGGGGGGCCTGCGGCTGCGCGCTGCCAGAAGCACATCCTGGGCCGACGCGTAATGCGACAGATGCGCCAGGCTCATGATCTGGGGCGGGGCGAGTTCCAGTTCGCCGTCCCAATAACGCTTCAACGCGTCGCGCGGCGTCAACCAGACGCTTTCGGTGGCCTCGTGGTTGTCGTGTTGCGCCACTTGCCGTGCTGGAAACACAGAGACAAAGAACCTGGTGTCGAAGCGCTTGTTCGCGAGCGTCGGCACGATCGGTGTGATCCAGCGCGACCAGGGCAGCACGTTGCCGGTGTCCAGGCGCAATGCCTTCTGCGCCAGCACTTCGTCGAAGGCGTAACCGGTACGGAGCATGGCGCCGGCCTCGAGTGCCTGCTGGCGTGTGGCACCGTGGGCGAACAAGACTCCCGACTCCTCGAACGCTTCCCTGAGCACGGCGACATACAGGCTGGCCGCGCCCGCCAGATCGAGCTGGCTTTCGTTCAGGCTGGCGAGCAGTTCGGCTGGCGGCCGGTCGAGGTGCCGCTCCATGTCCAGGTCCGCGTCGCGCAGATCGACCTTTCCGCCCGGGAACACGTAGCTCCCGCCCAGCACGTCGGACAGTCCATGGCGCTTGAGCAGAAACACCTGCATGCCGGCGTCGCTGTCGCGCAGCATGACCAAGGTGGCGGCCGCGCGCGCAGGGGCGCTGGCAAGCCCAGTATCTATTTCCATCGCGGTCCTGCCAGCAACATCGGCGGCTTGAATTAAAGTAGCAGTTTGCACACCGAAGGCTACCAGAGTCGATCGTGCAGACGCAGCACCAACGAGACAGGCAAGACCATGACGATTGACTTCAAGGGCCGTGTGGCCATCGTGACCGGGGCGGGAGGCGGTCTGGGCAAGCAACATGCGCTGGCACTTGCCGCGCGTGGCGCCAGGGTGGTTGTCAACGACTTGGGCGGAGCGCGGGACGGGACCGGAGACTCCTCCGGCGCGGCGCAGGACGTGGTTGCCGAAATCAGGGCCCAGGGTGGCGAAGCAGTCGCCAACGGCGCGTCGGTCACCGATTACACCGCGGTCGAGGCGATGGTGCAGCAGGCCATGGATACCTGGGGCCGGGTCGATATTCTCGTCAACAACGCGGGCATCCTGCGTGACAAGAGCTTTGCGAAGATGGAACTCGATGACTTCAGGCTGGTGCTGGATGTGCATCTGATGGGCGCGGTGCATTGCACCAAGGCCGTGTGGCCGATCATGATGGCGCAGAAATACGGCCGGGTGGTGATGACCACTTCTTCGTCGGGCCTGTACGGCAACTTCGGACAGTGCAACTACGGCGCCGCCAAGATGGCGCTGGTGGGGCTGATGCAGACCCTTTCGATCGAAGGCGCCAAGAGCGACATTCGGGTGAATTGCCTCGCGCCGACCGCAGCCACGCGCATGACCGAAGGCCTGATGCCCGATGCCGTGATGGAGGCCCTCTCGCCGCAGGCGGTGGTGCCGGCGATGCTCGTGCTGGCTTCGCGCGACGCGCCGAACCGGGTCATCCTGTGTGCCGGCGCCGGCACCTTCGAGGCGGCCCATATCACGCTTACCAACGGCGTGTGGCTGGGGGTCGATGCGCAAACGCCGGAGCGTCTTGCGCGGCAACTGGCCGAAGTTCGCGATCGGGTCGGCGAAACCGTACCCGACAGCGGCGCGGCGCAGGGCGGCAATGAAATTGCAAAGGCACTGTCCCACCGCGCCAAGCGTTGAGGGCGTTGCGGCTGGTCAAACGGCCCGCGCATCGCCGGTCTGAGCCGCGGTCCGACGCACCACCAGCCGGTCCCGGGCTTGAAATACGTGGTCGCGAAACCGGCCGATGTGGTGGCGCGGGTTTGACCGGTCCGGTCGCGGCCACGGAATGGCCGCCGCATGTTTCCCGGTCGCGAGAAGATGCCATGCGCCGGTTTGGCGGCGGCCGGATATGGCCGGCAATTGCGCCCACGGGCCGCCCGGCGCCGGATGCCGCGCGCCAACATCTATAATGGAAGGCTTGCAGGCCGGTTGCAGTCAAGGCCACCGGTCCGACCAGGGACCTTGTGTTGTTCCTGTGTAGACCGGCCACGCCGTTGGTCCCATGTAGGGTGAATGCTGCTCTGGCCGCCTCGCATGGGCGAACTCCCTGCGCTGGCCCTTGCCCATCCTGGCTGCTGTAATCCCACTGGAGAATTGGCCATGGCCAAAGAAGAACTGATTGAAATGAGTGGGCTGATCACCGAGGTCTTGCCCGATTCGCGCTTTCGCGTGACGCTCGACAACGGCCATCAGCTGGTGGCATACACCGGCGGAAAGATGCGCAAGCACCATATTCGCATCATCGCCGGTGACAAGGTGTCGATCGAGCTCTCGCCGTACGACCTCAGCAAGGGCCGCATCACATTCCGGCACATTGCCGGCCGCGGTCCCGGGCCGCAGCGCACGTCGCATTGATCGATCCCGCCGGACCGCCAACCCGGTTTCAGTAGACAACCACGCCGCGGATCGATTCGCCGCGCTTCATCAGGTCGAAGCCCTTGTTGATGTCGGCCAGCGGCATCGTGTGGGTGATGAGGTCGTCAATGTTGATCTTGCCGTCCATGTACCAGTCCACGATTTTCGGCACGTCCGTGCGGCCCCGCGCCCCGCCGAAAGCCGAACCCTCCCATTTGCGTCCGGTGACCAGCTGACACGGCCGCGTGCTGATCTCGGCACCGGCTTCGGCCACACCGATGATGATGCTGCGGCCCCAGCCTTTGTGGGTGCACTCCAGCGCCTGCCGCATGACACGGGTATTGCCGATGCATTCGAAGCTGTAGTCGGCGCCGCCGTCGGTGAGCTGGACGATCCGGTCGACCAGATTGGCGCCAGCGGCTTCCAGAGCGGCAGGGTTGATGAAGTCGGTCATGCCGAACTTGCGCGCCATCTGTTCGCGCGCCGGATTGAGGTCGACCCCGATGATCTTGTCGGCGCCCACCATTCTTGCTCCCTGGATGACGTTCAGGCCGATGCCTCCCAGACCGAACACCACGACGTTCGCGCCCGCTTCCACCTTGGCGGTGAAAAGCACCGCCCCGATACCGGTCGTCACGCCACATCCGATGTAGCAGACCTTGTCAAACGGCGCATCCTTGCGGATTTTCGCCAGCGCGATTTCCGGTACCACGGTGTAGTTGCTGAAGGTGGACGTGCCCATGTAGTGGAAGACGGGCTTGCCGTCCATGCTGAAACGGCTGCTGGCGTCGGGCATCAGGCCCCTGCCCTGGGTGCCCCGGATCAGCTGGCACAGATTGGTCTTGCGCGACAGGCAAAACTTGCATTGACGGCACTCCGGTGTGTACAGCGGAATCACGTGGTCGCCAATTTGCAGGCTGGTGACGCCCGCGCCGATGTCCACGACGACGCCTGCGCCTTCATGTCCCAGGATGGCGGGGAACAGGCCCTCCGGGTCGGCGCCCGAGAGTGTGTAGTAGTCTGTGTGGCAAATCCCGGTGGCCTTGATCTCGACCAGGACCTCGCCAAATCTGGGGCCATCGAGGTCGACCGTTTCAATGTTCAGTGGCGCGCCGGATTTCCATGCCACGGCTGCTTTTGTCTTCATGTGCGAGTCGTCGGGTAGCTGGTGTTCCGGTGACTATATACGCACTGCGCGCCGTCAATGTCGCCCGGGTTCGAGCGCCGCCGTGGCCCATTTTTTGCCGCGGGCAAAACGTCGTGCTGTATATACTGGCCGCCATATCCATATCCATAGCCGAGGGGTTTGCGTGGAACTCTCTTCCAGCGTTCTGGGTGCGGTGCGTGTGATCGCGGTCCATGGCCGCCTTGACCACGCACATGCGAAGGCGTTTGAATCGGCTCTCGCCCCACATCTGGCGGACTGCTCGTTGGCGGGCACACCGGTGGTGCTGGATTTCTCCAACGTGGCGTACATCAGCAGCGTCGGATTGCGCGTGCTCCTGCTTGCGGCAAAGCAGGTCAAGGCCCAGCAAGGCCGTATTGCGATCGCTGCCTTGACGCCGATCGTGACCGAGGTGTTCCAGGTCAGCCATTTCAACATGGTGCTCAAGGTGTTCGACGACGTGGCCAGCGCCGCAGCGGAATTGGCGTCATGAAGCTCAGGTTCTGGGGCACCAGGGGTTCGATCCCGGTATCTCTCACGGCGCCGGATGTGCGGGCCAGGCTTGTCGCCGCGCTGCGCGGCGCATCAGGCCGCCGTTTCGAGCAGCCCGGCGAGATGGACGCCTACATCGACGGCCTCGGCTTCGAGGTGGCCGGAACCTATGGCGGCCACTCCAGTTGCGTGCAGATCGAGACCGGGGGTTCGCAGCACATCATCCTGGACCTCGGCACCGGCGTGCGTCCGCTGGGCCAGCACATGCTGGGGCGGTTTGGCCCGGCGCTGCCGCAGACCTACCACGTGTTCATGTCCCATCTGCATTGGGACCACATCATGGGCTTGCCGTTCTTCACGCCGGTCTATATCGCGGGCAATCGCCTGGTCATCCACAGCTGCCATCCGCAGGTCGAGTTTGCATTGCGCCGGCAACAGGACACGCCCTCGTTTCCCGTGCGCTTCGAGCAGTTTGCGGCCACCATCGAGTTTGACGTCATGCAGCCCGGGCGCGCGGTTGAAATCGACGGCACCACGGTGGTGGCGCACCTGCAACGCCATGCCGGTGATTCCTACGGCTGGCGGTTCGAGCGCGGCGGCAAGCGGATCGTGTATTCGACCGACTCCGAACACCGGCTGGAAGACGAGGTCGAGCGCGAGGGGTTCATCCGGTTCTTCGACCACGCCGACGTCGTGATTTTCGATGCCATGTATTCGCTCGCGGAGGCCATCTCGGTCAAGGCCGACTGGGGCCACTCGAGCAATATCGTGGGGGTCGAGCTGTGCCATGCGGCGCGCGCCCGCAAGCTGGTGATGTTTCACCATGAACCAGCCTACGACGACGCGCGCATCAGCCGTGTGCTGCAGGAAACCCAACGCTTCGAGCAGATCACGCGTGACGGACATGCGCTGGAAGTGCTGTCGGCTTGGGACGGACTCGAGCTGAACCTGTGAACACCGCGCCGGGCCGCCCCAGGCAAGCTCGGACCGCTATGCGCAAAGCGAAGGTGCCCCGGTGAACGCCGCACCGTGCCGCCCCAAGCAAGCCCGCACCACGACGCGCACAGCGGAGGCACCTCGGTGAACCGCTGGGTAGCGCTGTTCGGCCGGGTCTTCCTGTACCAGCGCGGTCGTGCCGTGGCGCTGGCCTTCCTGGTGTTGTGCGCCGGTCTGGTCGCCATGGGCGACAACAGGGTTCGTGCCGGAGCGCGTGGTGACGCCCAGTCGTTGGCAGCGATGGCCCTGTCTGCGCCGGCGTCGGCCGTGCGCCAGCTTCTTTTCGACCTCTACCAGCGCAGTTTTCCGCGCGTGCGCCAGGAGCAGAAAGTCGCGATCGTCGAGATCGACGAAAAGAGCCTCAAGCTGGTGGGGCAGTGGCCCTGGCCGCGCGACCGGCTGGCGGCCCTGATCGATGCCATCGCCCTGTACCGGCCGGTGGCCATCGGGCTGGATATCTACATGCCCGAAGCCGACCAGACCTCGCCGGAACAGGTCGCGACCAACCTGGATGCCGCGCACAGTCCGCTTGCCAATGCGTTGTCGCAGTTGCCCAGCCACGATGCCCGGCTGGCGCAGGCGCTGCAGTCCGCCCCCACGGTCCTGGGCGCGGCCGGATTCAATTTCGAGACGCTCAGCACCAGCGCCGGCATGCGCACCGTGCCGGTTGAGACTGCCGGTGCCGACGCGTTGCCGCACCTGCGCAGGTTCCCTTTCGTGCTGGCCAGCCTGCCGCTGCTGCAGGCGGCGGCGCATGGCCAGGCCCTGGTGTCGATCGACGAAGACACAGTGGTCCGGCGCATCCCCTTGGTGGCAGCGGTCGGTGAAGTCGTCGTGCCTTCGCTGGCGATGGAAATGCTGCGCGTGGCGGCCGGCAGCCCGGCCATCGACATCCAGGTGGACAGCCATGGAGTGCGATCCGTCGGTGTTGCCGAACTGTTGGTCCCGACCCAGGCCGGTGGCGACATCTGGCTGCATTTCGCGCACGAGGCGCAGGGCGCCGGCATGCGCAACATGTCGGCGGTGGACGTGCTCAGCGGCAAGGTGGACGGGGATGCACTTGAAAGCAAGCTGGTGCTGATCGGGCTTACCGGCTCCGGTCTCAACGACCGTCGGGCGACGCCGCTGGGCGAACTCGTTCCCGGTATCGAAATCCAGGCGCAGGTGCTAGAGAGCATGCTGGAGGGGCGATTGCTGGTGCGTCCGTGGTGGATGAAGTGGATCGAACTGGGCCTGCTGGTCGCAGTGGGTCTGCTGATGGTCTGGAAGGTGCCCGTGGTGCTCAGACCCGCACCTGGGGTTGGTGGCCGCGAGCCCGGACACGCCGGGTGGTGGGTCAGCGGAGTCAGCGTGGTGTGCCTGGCCGGCGGATTCTGGTTGTTCCGGCGCCACGGATGGCTGTTTGACGGCGCCAGCCTGTCGATCGGATTTGCCGGCCTGATGGCCAGTCTGGTATCGAGCTCCACGCTGGAACTCGAGCGCGACAATCGGCGCCTCGCGATGGAGCAGCAGCTTCTGCGCGAACAGGCGGCCCGGCTCGCCGGCGAGATGGAGGCTGCGCGGCGCATCCAGCTTGGGTCGTTGCCAAATGCGCAGCGGGCGTTTCCGTCTGAAAAGCGATTTGCGATCGACGCGCTGATCGAACCCGCCCGTGAGGTGGGCGGCGACCTGTACGACTTCTTCATGATCGACCGGCGCCGCCTGTGTTTCCTGATCGGCGATGTATCAGGCAAGGGCGTGCCGGCCAGCCTATTCATGGCCGTGACCAAGGCGCTGGCGCGGAGCCTTTCGACCCGCATGGCGGGCGGGCCGGCGGAAATCGTCTCGGCTGCGAATCTCGATCTGTCACGGGAGAATGTCGAGACGATCTTTGTGACGCTGCTGCTCGGCGTGCTGGACGTCGATACGGGGGCACTCGAACTCGTCAATGCAGGCCACGACGCTCCATGGCGCCTGGGACGCGACGGTGCGCTGGACCAGATCAAGACCCCGCTGCTGGCCGGCGGGCCGCCATTGTGCGTGGTGGAAGACTTCCCCTACGTGGTGCAGCGAATCCAGCTGCTGCCGGGCGATCGCCTGTGCCTGGTCACCGATGGAATCACCGAGGCGGCCAACGGCGCGGGTGAACTCTACGGCAATGGCCGGCTGCGCAAATCCCTCGCCCGCCTTGACGCGGCTCCCAGCCCCGGGGCCGTCATCCAGCGGGTGCGTCAGGACGTCGCGGACTTCGTGGCGGGAGCCGAGGCCTCCGACGATCTGGCCGTGCTGGTGCTGCACTGGATCGGTCCGCAGCGCGCCGCCATGCCGGCCGCATGACGGCTGTTCGGGCGAACCCGGTTGGCGCGGCCGTCAGCGCAAGTTGATTTCCACCCGCCGGTTCTTGTCGTTGGGTTCTTCGTCGGCGGTCGGGACAAGGGGCTCGCGTTCGCCACGGCCGCTGACCTCGATCGACGCCTGGACGCCGGCCTTGACCATCAGATCGCGTACCGTCTCGGCGCGCTGGAGCGATAACTGGTCGTTGAATTCCACCGAACCGACACGATCGGTATGGCCAATCACGGTGACTTCGGGCGCCGGATAAGAGGGCAGCGCAGCCAGAAGCTGGTCGAGCACGGGTTTGAAGGCCGGCGTGATGTCGACCGCGGAGCCGAACTCGAAGTACAGAATGAAAGATACCGGCGCGGGCGGGCGGGCGCCGAGAGTCGCTGCGTAGGCGCCGGCCACCGTGCCCGGGTCTTCCTGGCGCAGGCTGATGGTACCCCGGGGTCCCACCGACGCCCGACCAAAGGCCGTCGACAGCGGCTGCTGGCCGGTTTCCGTCGTGACCACCACCATGCCGGAGTTGCCATCCGCGTCCGGCAACAACACAACCGAACTGCCCGGCTGCCACCCGATCGCCAGCAGCACCAGCCCGACGAAGCCGACGGCGAACAACCCCATGGCTTGCGCCTACTGGCCCGCGTCGATGAGGAAGCTGGTGCCACGGACACCCAGCGTCATGCCGGGCGCTGAAAATCGCACCGACTCCGGCGCCGCCTTGGCGATTTTCCCCGAAATGACCGACAACGTGCCGCGCTTGACCGAAGCGTCTATGGCGCCGGCATGGGTGGTGGTGTTGAACGCGAACTGGTTCAACTCGACGGTCGAGTTCGGCCCGGCCGACAGCAGCGTGTTGTCGCGCAACGTGATGCCGACCGAACCATCGGCTCCGGTCACGAAGCGGTCGCTGGAAAAAACCAGAGTGCCCACGGGCGCATCGGTCTTCTGGCCGGCACGCTCGAGCGTGACTGCGCCCTTGCTGATCTTCACGACGCCGGCATTGTCGGCGGCCAACGCCAATTGGCCGAAAAACGCGAGACAGGCCAGGGACACGCTGTGCTGCCAGTGCTTCATTTGATCCGCCTCCGGTTGGCTGTTCTAATTCGACTCTGATGACTGCCAAGCCACTATACCGCTTCCCGGCGCGCATTGAGTCCCTCGGCCCATTGCTGGCGCATGTCAGGGCCGAGTCCGCCGGCGTCGAGCCGACTGCGGTGCTGCGCGCCGAAACGGCGGCCGAGGAGTTGCTCACCAACAGCGTCGTCCACGGCGGCGCCGAGGATGCGACACCCGCGTCGGTCTGGTTGTCGATCGACGCTGGTTCCAACGCCTTGAAGTTGCGTTTCGAGGATGCCTTTGCCGCCTTCGACCCGCTGCCTGCGATCGCGCAGGCGTTGCAGCGAACCGCCAGTCCGATGGAGCAAAGGCCGGTCGGGGGGCTCGGTCTCTTGATGGTGTACCGGCTGGCCGACGAGTTTCGTTATGTGCGCGAAAACGGGCACAACTGCATCGACCTCACCTTTTTCGGCGCACGGGTCCGGTAGCTGGCGGCTGGTCGAGCGGCGACAGCATCAGTCGACCCTGGCCCCGGACGCTTTCACGACCTGTTCGTATTTCGCGAGTTCGCTTTTCATGAACAGCGCAAACTGCTCGGGGCTGCCGGGTACGGGCTCGGCCATCAACGCCGCAAACCGCGCCCGTACCTCCGCACTGCCAAGTGCCGCGACGAAGGCGTTGTTGAGCCTGGTGATCAGGTCCTTGGGTGTGCCAGCCGGCGCCACCAGGCCCCACCAGGTATCCACCGCGAAGCCGTCCAGCGTCTCGCTGACAGTGGCGATGTCGGGCAAGGCCGGGCTGCGTTGTGCGCTGGTGACCGCCAGGGCCTTGATGCGCCCCGACTTGATGTTGGCCGACGCGGTGGCGAGGTTGTCAAAATTGAAATCCACTTGCCCCGACAGCAGCGCCAACTGGGCCGGATTGCCACCGTTGTACGGTATGTGCACGGCAAATATTCCGGCGCGGGATTTGAACAGTTCCCCGGCCAGGTGGCCGCCGCTGCCGTTGCCGCCGGAGCCGTAGTTGAGCCGGCCCGGATGGGCGCGTGCGTATCGGATCAGGTCCGACAGGCTGTTGATGCCCAGCCGGTTGGCGGTCTCGGCATTGACCACCAGCACATTGGGAACGCGCACCATCTGGGTGATGGGCGCGAAGTCGGTCGTGGCGTTGAACGGCATCTTGTTGTACAGCCACGGGTTGATGGCGTGGGTGGCCAACGCGGCGATGCCAAGAGTCAGGCCGTCCGGGGCGGCCTTGGCGACCGCGTCGGCGCCGATGTTGCCGCCGCCGCCCGGGCGGTTTTCAATGATCACGGTTCCCAATGTGTCCTTGACCCGCTCGGCCAGCACACGGGCCGTGGCGTCGATCGGGCCACCGGGCGCATACGGAACGATGATGCGTATGGGTTTGGTCTGCGCCAATACCTGCTCGGGGATCAAGCCAAATCCGAGGGCGACCATGGCCCATACGCCAAGGGTCCGGGCACTGAACAGTTTGTAATTCATCGCGCCATTGTGCCGAACCGGTGGTGCGTCTGCCGGACTGTGTCAGGCTGGGCGACTTGGCGCGACCCGGCGAGGCTCGGCGCGGCCTGGCGTTACCCGGCGTTACAGGTTCGCCAGCGGCCCCGGTCGCCGGATTGCAGCCGCCATCCGTTGCAAGAGCGTGGAAATTTCTCCATGCAACCCAGGAACAGGATCGCTTCATGAAGATACGTCACCTTCTGTTGGCCGCCGCACTCTGCACCGGTGCCATGGGTCTGGCCCAGGCTGCGACAACTGCGCCTGCGGACCCCACGGCGACGCCGCGAATCGACAAGCGCCAGGCCATTCAGCAAAAGCGCATCGACCAGGGGCTGGCATCGGGCAGCCTGACCCGCAAGGAGGCCGATCGCCTGAAAGCCGAGCAGGCACGCAATTCGCGCGCCGAGGAAAGAGCCAAGGCCGACGGCGTTGTGACAATGAAGGAACGCGCCAGGCTCACCGCCAGGGAAAACCGGTCCAGCAAACACATCGCACGGCAAAAACACGACCGCCAGAAGGTCGCGCCCGCCACCTGAGCCGTCGCAGCAGGTTCGGCTTGGCGCGCAAAGCAGCAGGCCGGCCGGGCTCAACCTCGCCGGGCGTGTGCACCGGCGTTGACCAACCAGGCCCGTCGACTGTCAGTCGAGGCGCGCGCCGGTACGCCGGATCACCGGCGCCCATTTGGCCGACTCGTCGGCGATGAGCCTGGCGAACTGCTCTGGCGTTCCGCCTGCGGCGTCGAGCCCGGCCGCCCGAAACCGTTCCTTGACCTGCGGGTCGGCCATGGCGGCATTGATCGCGCCGTTGATGCGCTCGACGATCGGCCGCGGCGTTCCGGCCGCCACCAGCACGCCATTCCAAGCGATCGCCTCGAACTGCCGCAGTTCCGCGATGCCGCTCTCCGCCACGGTCGGCACATTGGGAAGCAACGCGTAGCGCTGGGCACCGGTGACTGCTATCGCTTTCATGCGGCCGGCGCTGACCTGCGGCGTGATGACTGTCGGAACGGTCGCCAGGATCTGCGTATCCCCGCTGGCGGTCGACAACACCGCCGGCGGCCCGCCGTTGAATGGAATATGCACCGCATAGGTTCCGGTCAACGCCTTCACGTACTCCATCGTGAGGTGTGACGAGCTGCCATTGCCGACCGACGCGAAATTGAACTTGCCCGGGTTGGCTTTGAGCAGCGCAACCAGTTCCCGCATCGTGCCGGCCGGAAAACCCGCGTTCACCGCGATCAGGTTGGGCTGCGACGTCGTCAGCACCACCGGTTGCAGGTCGCGTGCCGGGTTGTACGGCAGTGCGCTGTAAAGAAACGGTGCGTAGGCCAGCGGGCCGTTGAACGACATCACCCAGGTGTGACCATCGGGAGCGCTCTTGGCCACTTCATTGGTGCCCAGGGTGCCGCCGGCTCCGGCGCGGTTTTCGATCACCACCGGCTGCCCCAGGCTGTCCTTGAGCTTGTCCTGCAGCGCGCGTGCTATCACATCGAGCGAGGACCCCGCCGGCGCCACCACGATCCAGCGGATCGGTTTGGAGGGAAAGGTCTGGGCCACGGCGCTACCCAGCGCAACCGCCAGCAGGATTGCGGCCGCGAGCCTGGCGAAAGGGCCGAAACGAGAGCAGGAACTCATGCCTTCGCCTTGTCGGCTTCGGTGACGAACGAGTCGGCAAAGAACTCTTCCTCCGACAGGCCGGCCAGCTCGCAATAGTCGGTTTGCGCCGAGTCCACCACGATAGGCGCGCCGCAGGCATACACCTGGTGGCCGGACAGGTCGGGCAGGTCCTCCAGCACGGCACGGTGGACGAATCCGGTGCGCCCGGTCCAGCCGTCCTCTGGCAAGGCGTCCGAGACCACCGGCACGTACGCCAGGTTGGGCATCTCCAGCAGCCTGGCCCGGACCCAGCCGTCCATGTACAGGTCTTCGGGACGGCGCCCGCCCCAGTACAACGTTGCTGGTCGCTGGATGTTCTGGAACTGCATGTGTTCGATCAGCGCCTTGATCGGGGCGAAACCAGTGCCCGACGCGAGCAGCACCATGGGTTTGTCCGAGTCTTCGCGCAGAAAGAAGCTGCCGAAGGGCCCTTCGATGCGCTGGATCTCCTTCTCCTTCATCACGCCAAAGACATGGTCCGTGAACCGGCCGCCGGGCATGTGCCGGATGTGCAACTCCAGGCCCGGGCCGTTGTGCGGCGCGTTGGCCATCGAGTAGCTGCGGCGTGCGCCATCGCGCAACAGAAACTCGACGTACTGGCCGGCACGGTAGGCGAACGGGTCATTGGCAGGCAATTGCAGGCGCACCAGCATCACGTCATGCGACAGGCGCTCGAGCGCCGTGACGCGCGACGGCATCTTGCGGATCGGGAAGGCCCCGGCTTCCGTGACCTGCCGCGACTCCAGCACTACATCGCTGTGCGGCACACCGCAGCAGGTCAGCACGAAGCCATGCGCTTCGTCCTCCGGGCTCAGCGCCTTGCTCTGGTGCGGGCCGTGCACTACCGTGCCTTCGAGCTTCTTGCATTTGCAGGAACCACATGCGCCATCCTTGCAGCCGTAAGGCAAACCGATGCCCTGCCGAATACCCGCGGTGAGCATGGCTTCACCAGGGTTGACTGTGAAGCTTCGCCCGCTGGGCAGAATGGAGATCTGGAAAGTCATGCTTTGGGTATCCTCGGGGCAATCGATTCTCGCATCGCACCCGATTTTGCCCTCAAACCAAACCCCCCTCGGCGCCATGCCCGCGCGTTTCCGCCGCCCGCGCCTACTGATCGTCGGTTGTGGCGACATCGGTCTGCGCGTGGCCGGGCAGTTGGGCGCACGCATGCGTGTGATCGCGCTGACGTCGAGCCCGGGCCGCATGGACGAATTGCGCACGCGTGGCATCCTGCCCGTGCTGGGTGACCTGGACCAGCCGCGCACCCTGGCCCGCCTGGCCGGCGTGGCGACCCGGGTGGTCCATCTCGCCCCGCCGCCCGGCGAGGGCTGGACCGATCCGCGCACACGCGCGCTGGTCGCGGTCCTGCGGCGGAGAAATCCGCCACAGGTGGTGGTGTATGGATCGACCAGTGGCGTGTATGGCGATTGCGCCGGCGCGGTCGTCAACGAGACCCGGACCACGCGGGCCGACACGCCGCGCTCGCGCAGGCGCGTCGATGCCGAGCGCGCGGTCCGCTTCCTGGGCCGCTCCTCGGGTGTGCGCAGCAGCATCCTGCGCATACCCGGCATCTACGCGCCCGATCGCCCCGGAGGTACCCCCAGGACCCGCTTGCTCAAGGGCACGCCGGTGCTCGTGGCGGCGGACGACGTCTATACCAACCACATCCATGCCGACGACCTGGCACGCGCTTGTATCGCTGCCATGTGGCGCGGCAAGCCACAACGCATCTACAACGTCAACGACGATTCACAAATGAAGATGGGCGACTACTTCGATCTCGCAGCCGACCTGTACGGCTTGCCGCGCCCGCCGCGGGTGCCGCGCAGCACGGCCCACAATGAATTGCCGCTGATGCTGCTGAGTTTCATGGCGGAGTCGCGCCGCATGGACAATTCACGGCTCAAGCGTGAACTCAGGCTGAAGCTGGGCTACCCCTCGGTCGCCGTCGGCCTGCTGGCCGGCTGACATCCGCGCTATCGGCGCGGGTGTCAGATGCCCGCCGGCTTGCGCATCGTGCTCATGCGGTCCACGGGCTTGAGCACGATGGTCTTGATGTCGGCCCCCTGAAGCACCGTCAGCGAGATTTCCGCGTCCGGACGCGCGCGGTCCCACAACTTCTTGTAGAACGTTTCGAGCGTTGCCACCTTGGTGCCATCGACCGCCAACACCAGGTCGCCCGGCTCCAGCCCGGCCAGTTGCGCCGGGCTGTCGCTGCTGACCCGGATGATCTGCACCCGTCCGCCCTGTTCGGTGGAGGACAGGCCCAGCCAGGGCCTGCGACTGACCTTGGTGGTGCCAGTCTGCTGCATCTCGCCGAGGATCGGCTTGAGCAGGTCCACCGGCACGAACATGTTGCCCGGCAGGCGCCGGTTACCGCCCATCGCGTCGCCGACGAACAGGCTGCCGATGCCGATCAGTTCACCCTTTTGGTTGAACAGCGGCGCGCCCGAGTGGTTGCCGATTGGCGGGCTGGTAAAGACAGCTGCCTCGATGTGGTACTCCCAGTAGCCCGAGAAGGGGCGCCGGCTCACGAGCTGCGTCATGCTCACATCACCCTCTTCGCCATTGCCCTGGCCGCCGGTGGCTGCCATCAGGGCCTGGCCGGGTTGCAGGTCCTTGGCGCTGCCCAGGGTCACCGGTTCGATGCCGCGCAGCGGCAACACCGGCCGGATCAGTCCGAACCCGGTCGCCAGGTCGTAGGCCACGGCCCGGGCCGGCAGGCTCTTGTTGTCCTGCGTGACGATCTGGATCGATTGCGCTTCGAGCATCAGGTAACCGATGGTCAATATCAGGCCGTCCGGCCCGATGACGACGCCGGAGCCGGTGCGTTCCTTGCCCAGTGTTTCCGCCGAACGCGCATCGTCGGCGACCGCCACGCGCACGCCGACCACTGCCGCGTTGGCGCGCGTGAACGCGGCTATCGCCGTTTCGGTGGAATCGGGTGCGACGGTTGCCGACCGCGCCGGCCCGAGGGCCAGCAAACCCAGCAGCACGCAAACCCATGAAGAGAAAACCCAGCGGACGATTGCGCGCATGACGAACTCCTTGAGCCGGGCGACAGCCCCAAACAAAGGATGCGCTCAAAACCCGGTCGATGCAAGAGGGAGAAAGCCATTTCCAGAACTGGAAATTGTGGTGCCGGAGGCCGGAATCGAACCGGCACGGGTTTTACCCCGCGGGATTTTGAGTCCACCCGCGATTTGAGCACTGGCGAGGCCTGCAGCCCGAAAATAGGCGCATGGAATCTGCTGTTTTCGGGTTTGTTTTCACTTGGGGCCGAATGCGATGCGCCTATGATTTAGCGCACGGCTTTCAATTTCGTTGCACGCGTTCTGTCGTGTTCCGATGTGAGCTTTACGCTCGAATGCTGCAGCAATCTGGAGGCGGCATCGGTGTCGTCTGCCAGGTCGGCCGCGCTTTTTCTCATGTCCCGAAAATACATCGAATGGATGTCAGTGGCAAGTTTCGGGTACGCCAGCGCGGCGCGTTCTCTGGCCGCATCCCAACGGTTGCGGAAAAAAGTGTGGGTGACCGCGCGGCCCGTGCCCGTGGCCAGCAGCGGATCGCACGCACTCCACGCGCGGCACAGACACGCTTTGCCAGCCTGGTGGAGCGCGGCCTGGTTCGCGAGATCGGCTCGAACCCGCAGGACCCGAAGCGGCGCTACTTCAGAGCAACGCAGGAATGACATCAGCGGTCTCCTTGCCGATTCGCGGTCAGCTCGTGCCGCTGGATGACCGGGGTCTGGACCCACGCGCGAGCGCCCTCAGTATGGTGTCGAGTACCCGGCCCAGCTCCTTGCCCACGTCCTGGGCAAGAAAGCGCAGCACGAGGTAGCCGTTTTCTTGCAGCAGCAGGTCCTTGCGGCGGTCGCGGCGGTAGGCGGCCGGATCGGCAAGATGCTGGTCGCCGTCGAGTTCCACGGCGATACGTGCGTTCGCAGTGTCGTCGCACAGGAGATCGACCTCCAGTTGCCCCAGGCCATCGAACGCGATCGGCAGCACGGCGTTGAGCCGGAATCGCCCCCGCGTTTGCGGCAAGGTCTCCAGGCGGCGGTACAGGAAAGCTTCGGTCGCGCTGCGCGCCCGGTCGGCGCCCTCGGCGTCGGACGCCAGTGGCCGGGCGACGTGCACGAAGAGGCTCGCCTGCGCCGTGTCCACGCCGTCCGCGACCAGCCGGCGCACACTGCCCGCGTAGTCGCGCTTCCATGCAGGTTCCGCCGGCAGGGGCACGTCCTGCGGCCAACCGGGAATGGCGCTCGCCGGCAGGACGATGGAGTAGCCGAGCGCTTCATAACCGCGGCAGCGCCGCTCGAACATCCGCGCAAGCATCGGCACTTCGAGGTCGGCGTAGTCGTGGATGCGCACCTCACGCTTGCCTTCGCACAGGCGGTGCAGTCGGCCCGCGTACTGCGCGATGGTGCCGCGCCAAGACACGGGAAGCGTCAGAAACAGCGTGTCCAGGCGCGGATCGTCGAAGCCCTCGCCGACGTGCCTACCGGTGGCAAGGATGACACGGGCCTCATCGCTCGGGATGGCGGCGAGCTGCTCGGCAACGGCCCGCTGCCGTTTCTTGCCCGCCCCCGCGCGCAGGACGACAAGATGACGCACATCGGCGGCCAGCAGTTGTGCGAGGCGCTCAAGATGATCTGTTCGCTCCGTGAGCACGAGCGGCGAGCGGCCGCCTTGCACGGACTCGGCCACGTCGTCGCAGATGCGGCGGTTGCGCAAGTCGTCATCGACCAGTTCCCGATACAGCGCCTGGAACTCGACCCGCGCGTCCGGTTCGGCGCCGCTGCCCGATTTGAAGGCAGTCGGCTGAACGAAGACCCGGTGCTCGAATGGCCGGGCCACTGCCTGCGCCTTCGCGTTCACGCGGTGGCGCACCGGCCCGCACTGCATGAAAATGATGGGATGGTGCCCGTTCTTGCGTTCCACGGTCGCCGACAGCCCGACGACGAACCGCGCTTTGGTCCGGCGCGCTACCTGCTCGAAGCTTTGCGCCGGCAGGTGATGGCACTCGTCGACGATCAGCTGGCCATAGTCGGCTACCTGGTCGGCGACGACGCCCTTGTTGACGAGGCTCTGAATGAGGGCGACGTCGATCCGCCCGTTCGGCCGTCGTCGCCCGCCGCCGATGCGGCCGATCGCGCTGGCCGGCAGACCGAGGAAAGCCGACAGCCATTCGATCCACTGGTCGAGCAGCTGCTGCCGGTGCACCAGCACCAGCGTGCTCACGCCGCGCTGTGCGATGAGCCAGGCCGCGACCACGGTCTTCCCGAAAGCGGTCGTGGCGGCGAGCACTCCGGTCTCATGCGCCAGCAGCGCCTGTGCAGCCGACGTTTGCTCACGCCGCAGTTCACCGTGAAAGCACAGCTCCAAGGGCTGGCCGCTGCTGCGCTCGTCGCGCAGCGATGCGTGCACGCCCAGGTCTTTCAAGGTACGGCGCACATCGTCCAGGCAACCACGCGGCAGCGCGAGGTGCAGCGGATGATCCTCGGCGCAGGTGATGACGCGCGGCTTGCCGTAGGTGGAGAGCCGCATCGACTGGGCCCGGTAGAACTCGGGGTTCTGAAAGGCCGCCAATCGCATCAGGCGGTTCATCAGACCGGGGGGCAATCCTTGCTTGGCAATGTAAATCTGATCGGCGAGCACCAGTTCCAGCGTCGGCGGCAACTCGCCCGCGATGGGCGGCTCCTTGCGCCGGCGCGAGGCAGGCAGGGTCCACGGCTCGTCTTCTCCTTCCTCCTGCATGGGCAGGCGCACGCCCAGGATGCGCCCGCGTTGCTCGGCTTCGCGGACGATGCCTTCGACCTGTGCCCGCCCTATCTTGACCACGCTGGCGAGAAACGCCCATTGGTCGGCCCACGGCATCAAGCTGTCGTCCAGAAACACGCTGTTGCCCAGCTCGCGCGACTCCTTTTGCAATGGCAACGCGATGAGGTTGCCGAACCCGCCTCGGGGCATCGTGTCCTGGCTGGGAAAGAGCCGGTCGTATGAATCGAGGCCAATGTCGGGGCGGGCCTCCATGGCCTCCGTCAACAGGTTGGACCCGAGCCGCCGTGCCATTGCGGCCGGCAGTGCCGTCTCGAAGAAAAGCCAGACGTGGCCGCCTTGCCCCGAACGTGATCGCTCCAGCGCCACAGGCAGATGCAGGCGGCGGCAGGCCTGGACAAACGCCGCGGCGTCGTCTTGCCAGCCGGCCTTGTCGAAGTCGGCAGCAAGAAAGAAGCAGGTCTCGTCCTCAAGCAACGGATAGACGCCTGCAACGAAAGGGCGATGCGGTGGCTCGCCGGGCGCATGACCGCACAAGTGCCAATAGACGACCTGATCGGTCATCGGGAGAAACGCCCGGTGTGTGCAATCCGCGCACTTGATCCGGGGCTTGCGGCAGATGCCGCGCACCCATTCATTGGCGCAGGCGGGCGCGTAGCCGGACTTGCCAGTGGTCGTGCTCTCGAAGCGGCGCGCATAGAGATCGTCCCGGCCACGGAAGAGCGACCGGAACAGCGCGACCTTGGCCCGCGCGGTAGAGCTCAGGTCAACGTGGATCGGCTGACTATGCAAAGGCTGCGATGCAGGCACAGGCAGAATATTTGCCGCAGCGAGGGCCACGGGTCAGCCCTCCGCGGCCTGCGGCTGGCGCTCCACCGCTGCCGCAAGCCGGGCACGGTCCGCCTCCGGCGCGGCGACGGCCAGCGCCTGCAGGGCGCGCATGGCTGCGACGTCCCCGGTGTGCTGACGGCACTGTCGGCGATAGTTCTCGCGCGTCTTGCGGCACACGAGAGTCTGTGGCGAACCGCTGCGATCCGTGACGTGGTGCATGTCCAGTCCGTGCTGCACGATCTGGCGTTCCAGATGCGTGCGACGGTCAAGGCGGACCCGAAAGCGGTGCTCGCGAAGCTGCGGACTAAGCGCGAAGGCCTGCAGCGCCTGGCAATCCTCGCAACGGCAGGCCAGAGCTGCTGGCTGGCTCCAGTCGCCCGGCGCCGGGGGGGCAAGCTCGCTACGGGCCAGCAGGAAGGCGCAGCAATGGTGCCACAGCCGCAAGCGTTGCGCGTCCTGATCGATCCCGCCGTGCTCATGTGCAGCGCACAAGTCTTGCAGCGCGGGAACCAGAATCCGACCAGGGTCGAAGACCTGGGGCAGAGCGATCAAGGCGGTGACGGCAGCAGCGTGGTGCTCATCGCCCTTCAGGCGTTCCAACGCCCCCAACAGGCGGTGGCAGCTATCGGCGTCGGCGGCGGTTTCGTCAAAGGCCAGCGACCAGTCGATCTCGCTGTGTTTCGGTCGTGCCGCGAGTCCCGGCAGGGCATCGACCAAGGCCCCCGCAAAACGACGCAAGACCGAGTCGCTGGCCGGTCCGGGCCGCGCCCGGTAGCCTGCTTCGAGCAGGAACAGCAGTTCGCACAACGCGCGCGAACAGCGCAGGAACGCCGATTCAACCAATGCAACAAACAGCTCCTGCAGGGGCTGGGCCGCCAGCATCGCCGGCGCGGACGCAGCAAGGGCGGCGTTCTCGCTGCCATCGTAGTCTGCAAGCAGCACCTCGCGCAGGAAACGTTCGCCCGGCGCCGTCATGCCCAATCGGGCCAGACAACCCAACATGCGGGCACGCAGCGGCCCTTCCAGCTTGGCGGCGTAG
>JANMYG010000227.1:0-13619 GCA_031381865.1 Betaproteobacteria bacterium
GTTCCTGAAGGGCGCCAGAGAGGGCTGGCCCGTGATTGGTTCGCTGGTGCGCCTGGTTGTCAAAGACGAGTTCGAGCAGCGCGACCGGTTCATGCGCGAGAACCTGGATGTGCTGGCGCGCAGGCTCGGCGAAGTACAGGCCAAGTTGACTCAGCTCGAGTCGTTGGGTGAACGCGTTTCAGGGCTCGCCGGTATCAACCCGGGCGATATCAAGGCCCGGCCCGGACAGGGTGGCGCACTGGTATCGGGCCGGCCGCTGTCGATGGACGAGTTGCAGATCACACTGACCGACCTCGCCCGCCTGACGGATCAGCGTACGGACCTGCTGACGGTCCTGGAGTCGCGCCTGTTCGACCAGAAAATGCGCAGCATGATGGTGCCGACCCAGAAGCCGGTGTCGATTGGAAGTCTGGGCTCGGAATTCGGCTGGCGCATCGATCCGATCTCGGGGCATTCGGCCCTGCACACCGGGCTGGACTTTCAGGCCGAATCCGGTACGCCGATCGTCGCCGCCGCCGGTGGTGTGGTGGTGACGCAGGAATACCACCCGGCCTATGGCAACGTGGTCGAGATAGATCACGGCAACGATCTCGTCACCCGCTACGCGCATGCGTCGGCGGTATTCGTCAAGAAAGGTGATCTGATCAAGCGCGGACAACGCATTGCTGATGTCGGATCGACCGGGCGCTCAACCGGTTCGCATTTGCATTTCGAGGTGCTGGTGCAGGGAATTCCCCAGGACCCGCAGAAATTCCTGGACGCCGGCGGAAACCTCGCGGCCCAGCAGTCGGCAAGGCTGGCCTTGCGGTCGGCGCGCATGCCGTCGGGTCCAAGTGGCGAAAAGCGGCGCGCCGTACAAAGGTAAAATCGTCGCTCCGGTTTCACCATCGCCTGCGCCACCGCGTGGTTGTGTTTGGCTTGATGGAGCCCACTTCCATCCCGTTTGAAAAGAGGATTGCGCTGTTTTGTCGACCATGAGGGTGGACAGGGCGGTCTTGCATTCATGGCCACCAACTTCCTGACAAAAATCTTCGGCAGTCGCAATGACCGCCTGCTCAAGCAGTACCGAAATTCGGTGGTGCGTATCAACGCCATGGAAGTCGAACTTGAGCGCCTGACGGACGAGGGCCTGCGCGCCAAGACCCAGGAATTCAAGGACCGGGTGGCCGGTGGCGAAGCCCTCGACGACATGCTGGCCGAGGTTTTTGCAGTCGTCCGCGAAGGCTCCAAGCGGGTCATGAAGATGCGCCACTTCGATGTGCAGCTGCTCGGCGGCATGTCACTGCATTTCGGCAAGATTTCCGAGATGGGCACCGGTGAGGGCAAGACCCTGACTGCGACCTTGCCCGTATACCTCAATGCGTTGACCGGCAAAGGCGTTCACGTGGTGACGGTCAATGACTACCTGGCCAGCCGAGACGCCCAATGGATGGGCAAGCTGTACAACTTTCTCGGGCTATCGGTCGGTATCAACCTGCCGCAGATGCCACGCGAGGAAAAACAGGCGGCCTACCGTGCCGACATCACCTACGGCACCAACAACGAATTCGGCTTTGACTACCTCCGCGACAACATGGTCTACGAGGTCGCCGACCGGGTGCAGCGCGGGCTCAATTACGCGATCGTGGACGAGGTGGATTCGATCCTGATCGATGAGGCCCGCACGCCGTTGATCATCAGCGGCCAGGCCGAGGACCATACCAGCCTTTACCTCGCCATCAACAAGATGGTTCCCAAGCTGACCCGCCAGGAGGGCGAGGCCGATCCGCGCACCGGAGAGGGCGTGACCAAGCCGGGCGACTTCACGCTGGACGAGAAGAGCCACCAGGTGTTTCTGACCGAGCAGGGCCACGAGAGCGCGGAACGGATCCTGTTCGAGATGGGATTGATCCCCGAGGGCGCGACGTTGTACGACCCGGCCAACATCACGCTGATGCACCATTTGTATGCGGCTTTGCGCGCCAACCACCTGTACCACCGCGACCAGCATTACGTCGTGCAGGCGGACGAGATCGTGATCGTCGACGAGTTCACGGGTCGGCTGATGACCGGGCGGCGCTGGAGCGACGGCCTGCACCAGGCCGTGGAAGCCAAGGAAGGCGTCGCGATCCAGCCGGAAAACCAGACCCTGGCCTCGATCACGTTCCAGAACTATTTCCGCTTGTACGGAAAACTCGCGGGCATGACGGGCACGGCCGACACGGAAGCCTACGAGTTCCAGGAGATCTACGGGCTCGAGACGGTGGTGATACCGCATAACCGTCCGAGCCGACGCGAAGACCAGCTTGACCGGGTCTACAAGACCACCAGGGAGAAATACGAAGCTGCCATCATGGACATCCGGGAATGCCACGAGCGCGGGCAGCCGGTGTTGGTGGGAACGACGTCAATCGAGAACTCGGAGATCATCGCGGGATTGCTGGAAAAGGAAAAGTTGCCGCACCAGGTGCTCAACGCCAAGCAACACGCCCGCGAGGCGGAGATCGTGGCGCAGGCTGGTCGACCGAAAATGATCACCATCGCCACCAATATGGCCGGTCGCGGGACCGACATCGTGCTGGGTGGAAACATCGAAAAGCTGGTGCAGGCGATCGACGAGGATGCGGCCCTCGACGAAGCGACACGCGCCCAGCGCATCGCCGACTTGCGTGCACAGTGGACCAGGGACCACGAGAGTGTCACGGCGGTCGGTGGTTTGCGCATCATCGCCACCGAGCGCCATGAGTCGCGGCGCATCGACAACCAGTTGCGCGGACGCTCCGGTCGCCAGGGCGATCCTGGTTCCTCGCGTTTTTACCTGAGCCTCGACGATGCGCTGATGCGGATCTTCGCGGGCGACCGGGTCAAGGCGATCATGGACCGGCTCAAGATGCCGGACGGCGAAGCGATAGAAGCCGGAATCGTCACGCGCAGCATAGAAAGCGCGCAGCGCAAGGTCGAGGCGCGGAACTTCGACATGCGCAAGCAGTTGCTCGAATACGACGACGTGTCCAACGACCAGCGCAAAGTGATCTACCAGCAGCGCAACAGCATACTGGACGCGACCGACCTGACGGCCCAGATCGCCGCGTTGCGCGAAGGCAGTTTTGCCGACCTGGTGCGGCAATACCTGCCGGCCGAGTCGGTCGAGGAGCAGTGGGACATCGCGACGCTCGAAAAGGTGCTGGCGGACGAGTGGCAGATAACACTCGGGCTGAAGGATATCGTGCAAGGCGCGACCGCCATCACGGATGACGACGTCCTCGAGAGGGTGCAGGCCGCGGCGAACGAGGCATTTGCCGCCAAGGTGGACTTGATCGGTGGGGAGAACTTCACCCAGTTCGAGCGCATGGTATTGCTGCAAAGCATCGATACGCACTGGCGCGAGCACCTGAGCGCGCTGGACTACCTGCGCCAGGGAATTCACCTGCGCGGTTATGCACAAAAGCAGCCCAAACAGGAGTACAAGCGCGAGGCCTTCGAGTTGTTCGGTCAATTGCTGGACTCGGTCAAGAACGAGGTCACCAAGATTCTGATGACGGTCCGGATTCAGTCCGGCGAGCAACTCGGGCAGGCCGCGCAGGAAATGGAAAGCCGAGCCGAGAGCATCAGCAACGTGACCTATACCGCGCCGACCGAAACCGGCGAAGTGCAAACCACGCTGGATGCCGAGACGGTGTCGCGCCGGTCCGGCACGGCGGCCACGTTGGCGGCTGGGCAGGTTCCGCGCGTGGGCCGCAACGAACCCTGTCCCTGTGGCAGCGGCAAGAAGTACAAGCAGTGCCACGGCAAACTGAATTGAAAGCGCGCCATGCCAGTCAATCTACCGGCCCCGCTTGCCGCTGAACTGCTGCCGGTCAGCGGCGTTCGGATCGGCGTTACCGAAGCTGGAATCCGCAAACCGGACCGCAAGGACTTGAGCGTGGTGCTGATCGATCAGGGCGCGTCGGTCGGGGCGGTTTTCACCACCAACCGGTTCTGTGCGGCGCCGGTGCAAGTGTGCCGTGAGCACCTTGCGAGTGGGCCAGGCGTGCGTGCGCTGCTCATCAACACCGGCAATGCCAACGCCGGCACTGGCGCCGACGGGCTGGCCCGGGCCCGCAGTACCTGCGCGGCGTTGGCGCGGCAATTGGGGCTGGCAGAGCAGCAGGTGTTGCCGTTTTCGACCGGGGTCATCATGGAGCCGCTGCCGGAGGATCGCGTCACAGCTGGGCTGGCTGGTGCGATTGCCGACGCCCGCGAAGACAACTGGCTGCGTGCGGCGCAGGGCATCATGACGACCGACACTGTCCCCAAGGCCTTCAGCACCCAGGCCATGGTCGGTGGCGCGCTGATCACGGTGACCGGCATCGCCAAGGGTGCGGGAATGATCCGGCCAAATATGGCCACGATGCTTGGGTTCCTTGCAACCGATGCCTGCGTGGACCAGGCCGCGATGCAGCGACTGGCGCATGAGCTCGCCGAGGGTTCTTTCAATCGCGTGACCGTGGATGGCGACACCTCGACCAATGATTCGTTCATCGTCATCGCGACCAACAAGGCGGCGCACCGGTCGATTGACTCCCTGGACAATGCGGATGGACAGGCGCTGAAGTCGGCGATGCTTGTGGTGGCGCGAAATCTCGCGCAGGCGATCGTGCGTGATGGCGAGGGTGCCACGAAGTTCATCACGATCACCGTGCGTGGTGGGCGCGACTCCAGGGAGTGCCGTCTGGTCGCTTACGCCATCGCCCATTCCCCATTGGTAAAGACTGCGTTTTTCGCGAGTGATCCGAACCTCGGCAGGATTCTCGCGGCCGTCGGCTACGCGGGCATCGACGATCTGGACCAGGGCCGGATCGAGTTGTTTCTCGACGACGTGCATGTGGCGACTCTCGGCGGCCGCCATCCGGCGTATCGGGAAGAAGACGGCCAACGCGTGATGCGGCAAAGCGAAATCGGCGTTACCGTCGACCTGGGCCGTGGAACGGCCAGCGACACGGTGTGGACGTGTGACCTGAGCCACGACTACGTATCCATCAATGCAGACTACCGCTCGTAGCCGCAATGCTGGTCGCTTTACCCACGCCATTGCGGGCGCGACCCGCAATCCATGGATGCCGGGTCATGTGCGGCATGACAAGCTGAACAGCATTGCTCCTGGCCGGCATGGCCATCGGCAGCGGTGGCATCCCGGGTTACTGGAATGAACGAGAAATTTGAACACCTGATGCTGCGCGCGGAACAGCTGATCGCGCGCATCGAGGCGGTGTTGCCGCAACCGCTGTCGGTACCGGACTGGTCTGCGGCCATGGCGTACCGCTACCGCAAACGCAGTTCCGGACACGGGACGCTCGAGCCGGTGCGACACGTCGGATTGGTGCGGCTGAGCGACCTCAAGGAGATCGAACCGCAGAAGGAGAAGATCCGGCGCAACACACTGCAGTTCGTTGAGGGCAAGGCGGCCAACAACGTGCTGCTCACGGGCGCGCGCGGAACCGGCAAGTCCTCTTTGATCAAGGCCTGCCTGCGTGAATTCGCGCCCCGTGGTTTGCGCCTGATCGAAGTCGACAAGGCCGACCTGACGGATTTGCCGGATATCGTCGACGTGGTGTCCGATCGGCCCGAGAAATTCATCGTGTTCTGCGACGACCTGAGTTTCGACGAAGGTGAACCCGGATACAAGGCGCTCAAGTCCATCCTCGATGGATCGGTGGCCGAGACCACAGCCAATGTGCTGGTCTACGCCACCAGCAACCGCCGCCACTTGCTGCCGGAGTACATGAAGGAAAACCTCAGCTACACCCATACCGAAGATGGCGAAGTGCATCCGGGGGAGGTGGTGGAGGAGAAGATTTCACTCTCCGAGCGCTTCGGCCTGTGGGTCAGTTTCTACCCGTTTACACAGGACGAATACCTTGCCATCACCGCGCAATGGCTTTCGTCATTCGGTCTTACGGCGGCAGATATTGGCGCGTCGCGCTCCGAGTCCCTGGTGTGGGCGCTGGAGCGCGGATCACGCAGCGGGCGCGTCGCGTACCAGTTTGCGCGCGATTACAGCGGCCGGCACGCGCAATAGGCATGGTCCCAGAGTGCATCGGCAACGGGCAGGTGATTGGCCAGTGGTTGCCATGGTGCGACGGCGCCGTGCGGTTGGAGATGCCGTGGCTGGCATAAGCCCTCGGGTCGTGATTGCCAACCCCGAGGTACCACGTGAGCCAGGCGTCGATCGCAAGGTGGTTGACGTCGCGGTCGGCATACTGGTCGACTCCGGCGCCCGCTTCCTGCTGACTTCAAGGCCCGTGGGCAAGGCCTATGCGGGTTATTGGGAGTTCCCGGGCGGGAAACTCGAGGCGGGGGAAACGGTCGAGCAGGCCCTGCGCAGGGAACTGGCCGAGGAACTCGGCATCGCCGTAGAGGCGACCGAGCCGTGGCAGGTGGAAGTCGTGGATTACCCGCATGCCCTGGTTCGATTGCATTTCTGGAAGGTGCTGGCATGGACTGGTGCGTTGCAAATGCGTGAAGCGCAGTCGTTCAGCTGGCAGCAACTTCCGGTGCAGGTGTCGCCAGTGCTGCCCGGAACAGTGCCGGTTCTGAAAATGCTCGCCGCGGAGCGCGGCTTCGCCGGCGCCACACACTGACTCTGTTCCGCTCAGTGTGCCTCGGCTGGTGCCCGAGGTTCCAGGGGCTATTGCAGCCGCGGGTCGGGCTCGGTCGGTTGTTCCGGTGCGCTGTCGACAGCCACGCGAAATCCTTCGCTGGCCCAGGCCCCAAGGTCCATGTTCTTGCAGCGCGCGCTGCAAAACGGGCGATACGGGTTGGACAGGTCGTACAGGCTCTCGCCAAGGCAACTGGGGCAAGTCACCAGTCGGGGGATGCGCGGCGGCAGGGGATCGTTCACGGCCAGATGGTATCGGTACGCACGCAAAACCGGTTTCAGGAGCACAGGGCCAGTTCAAAGGCGCAGTCTTCATTGGCGGCATGCAGACGGTCATCCGCCGCGTGCCGCATGAACCGGATCGACACCATCAGCCGATTCCCGCTGATTTCCGGTACCAGCCCGAGTGCCGGGTCGATCGCTAGCCGCAGCAACTGGAATGTCCTGCCCTGCGGAAGATTCTGTTGCATCTGGCCACCAGTGGCCATGATTTTTTGTGGTGCGCCTGACTCGCGCAGCAGCTTGAGCAGAAGCGCCACCGAGTCCGCCAATGGTGCCAATGTGGAAGCCCAGCGCTGGAGGTCCTTGCGGCGGGTTTCGGCTGGCTGATGCTGCCAGGCGTAATAGGCCGGCAGGTCGAATTCACAGGTTCCCCCAGGGATGCCGACGCGGCTGCGAATGCTCATCAGCCAGTCGTTTTCCGTCAGTGCGGTGCCGGCCTTGCCAGGAACGCTGGTGAGCCCCGTAAAGCAATGGTCGAGTTGAGTCACGATCGCATCCAGCGCACGTTCGGAGATGACAGGGTTACCGCGGAACGCGTTCAGGACCTGCCGCTGCTTCTCCAGGTCCTTGAGCAAATCGGACTTGAGGTCTGCGCGCGCACCGACGTCCATGACTTCGAAGATGGTCGACAGTGCGTAGTGGTGGTCCAAGGCACTGTCGCGCGATACCAGTTCTGACAAGCGCCGAAAAAGATGTTCGAGGCGCAAATAGGTCCGAATGCGCTCGTTGAATGGGTACTCGTATAGGATCACGCTGAACTTTCCGATCGACCAATCATAGCCCGAGGCGGTGGGCGATCTGCTCGATCTCGCGCTCAAGAACCTGCTTTGAATCACCCGCGTTGAAGATGACGATGTCTGCCGCGTGCAGGCGCTGTCCGCGTGACACCTGGGAGGCGATGATCTTCTCGATGGCGTCGCGTTCCAGGCCGCTGCGGGCCACCACGCGGGCGATTTGCACCTCGGTTATGCAATCGACCACCAGGACCTCGTCCACGCGCTGGCGCCAACGGCGCGACTCGACAAGCAACGGGATGTCGAACAGGATGCAAGGGCATCCGGCTTTGACCGCGGCCACCTCCTGGCGGACGGCTGCACTCTCGACCAGGGGATGGATGATGGCTTCGAGGCGCCGGCGCATGCCGATGTCGGCATAACTGGCCTGACGCATCTTCGCGCGGTCGAGCGCGCCGTCGGCGCCGATGAAATCTGCGCCAAATGCATCGATGATCGGCCCGATGGCCGGCCCCGCTGGCGCCGTCACGTTGCGCGAGATCGCGTCGGCATCGATCACGATGGCGCCGCGCAATCGCAGCAACTCGGCGACCGTGCTTTTCCCGCTGCCGATGCCACCGGTCAACCCGACGCGGTTCATGGAATCAGCGAGCGAGGTGCGAAAACGGGAAGGCAAACGGGACCATGGTCTCAAGTCGCCCGGGCCCGACCGCCATTGCCAAAAGGCCTGCCCCGGCCAGGAAAGGACCGAACGGTATCGGGATGTCTCGGTTGGCCAGTCGCCCCGCCAACAGCAGGCTGCCACCGATGACGGATCCAACGATCGACGACAGCAGGATCAGCGCGACCAAGTACTCGGCTCCAAACCAGGCACCAAGGCCGGCCAGCAGTTTGAAATCTCCGTGGCCCATACCCTGCTTGCCCGTCAATCGGTAATGGACCTGGTAGACCGTCCACAGACTCAGGTAGCCAAATACGGCGCCCCAGACAGCGGACTTGATCGGTACGGCGGTCCATCCGATCGCCGACGCAATCAAACCCAGCCACAGAATCAGGTAATTCAAGTCGTCCGGCAGCAACTGGGTATCGAAGTCAATGAAAAACTGGGCAATCAGCAAGCAGGCCAACGCCGCCCACGCAAAAGATGTCGGCGTCAGCCCGTAATACAAGGCGGCCAGCACAAAGAAAAGTGCCGTGACAATCTCGACAATCGGGTACCGGATACCGATGGAAGTGCCGCAATGCGAGCACTTTCCGCGCAGGACGAGGTAACTCAGCACCGGGATGTTTTCATACCACCGAATCTGGTGACCGCAACTGGGACAGCTCGAACGTGGACGGACCAAATCGAAAGGCACCGCCGGTTTTGGTTCCGCGCCCGACAACTCCGCGCAGTCGGATGACCACTCGGCCTCGAGCATCTTGGGCAAGCGGTAGATGACCACGTTCAGGAAACTCCCGATCAGCAAGCCCAACACACCGAATACCGAGGCCTCCAGCACCGGCACACCCAGCATCAAACAACGGCCCCGAGTTTGAAGATGGGCAGGTACATGGCCACCACGATCCCCCCGATCACGGTCCCAAGGATCACGATGATGATGGGCTCCATAAGGCTGGAAATGCCCGCCACCATGTCATCCACTTCAGCCTCGAAAAAATCGGCAGCCTTGGCAAGCATGTGATCGATAGAGCCCGACTCCTCGCCAATCGAGCACATCTGCAACACCATCGACGGAAACAAGTTGGCATTGGTCATGGCCACGGTCAGGGCGGTCCCGGTCGATACCTCGTGTTGTATCCTGGTCGTGGCGCGGGCAAACACCGAGTTGCCGGCGGCGCCGCCGACGGAGTCGAGGGCCTCGACCAGAGGGACGCCAGCCGCGAACATGGTGGAGAGCGTGCGCGTCCAGCGCGCGATACACGACTTCTCCACGAGCGTGCCAAAAATGGGGAGCTTGAGCATGATGCGGTCCATCACGTCCTGCATCCTCTCGTTGCGCTTCCATGCCTCCATGAAGAAATACACGCCACCTCCGAGGCCGCCAAAGATCAGGTACCAGTATTTGATGAAGAACTCGCTCATCGCGATCACCACCAGAGTCGGCATCGGCAGTTCTCCGCCGAAATTTGCAAACACTTCCTTGAAAGCGGGAATCACAAAAATCATGATCACCGACACCACCACAAAAGCAACGACCAACACGGTAATCGGGTACATCAACGCTGACTTGATCTTGGACTTGATGGCTTCGGTCTTTTCCATGTAGACCGCCAGCCGGTCCAGCAACTGGTCCAGGATACCGGCCGATTCTCCGGCCTCGACCAGATTGCAATAGAGGTTGTCGAAGTACAGCGGGAACTTGCGAAACGCGACGCTCAGCGAGGTGCCGGTTTCGACGTCGGTCCGGATGTCATTGAGCAACTTGGTCACGCGCGGATTTGGATTGCCGCGCCCGACGATGTCAAACGCCTGCAGCAACGGAACGCCGGCCTTCATCATCGTCGCAAGCTGGCGGGTGAAAATCGCCAGGTCCTTGGGCTTGATCGTGCCTCCGCCCCCAGTGCGCCGCTTCTTGATTTTCGAGGGAGTTACGCCCTGGCGTCGCAATGACGCCTGAACCTGGTTTTCGCCGGACGCCCTGGTCTCCCCGCGCACCAATTTGCCATTGCGGTCCTTACCCTCCCATTCGTATACGGATTCCTTGGTGTCCTTAGACTTAGCAGTAGCCATATGGTCCTTTGGATCCCTGTTTCTATTCGTTGGTGACAGCCAGCACTTCTTCGAGTGAAGTCAGGCCGAGTTTGACCTTGCGCAGGCCGGAACGGCGCAGTGAATCGACACCTTCCTTGGCCGCCTGCTGTGCGATGTCGAGGGCACTGCCATCCCGCAAGATGATGCGCTGGATCTCGTCCGTGATCGGCATCACCTGGTAGATGCCGACCCGTCCCTTGTATCCGCCATTACACATCGAGCAACCGACCGGCCGGTAAGTGGTCCAAGTGTTGTCGATTTCGCCGTCCTTGAAACCCGCATCCAGCAAGGCCTTTTTGGGAATGTCGGCAACCACCTTGCAGTTCGTGCAAAGCCGTCGCGCCAGGCGTTGCGCCGTAATGAGAATGACGCTCGATGCAATATTGAACGGGGCGATTCCCATGTTGCGCATGCGGGTCAGTGTGGTCGGCGCGTCGTTGGTATGTAGCGTCGAAAGCACCAGATGTCCGGTTTGCGCGGCCTTGATGGCGATATCCGCGGTTTCCAGATCGCGGATCTCACCCACCATGATGATGTCCGGATCCTGGCGCAGGAAAGACTTCAGCGCCACGGCGAAAGTCAAGCCAGCCTTGTCGTTGACGTTGACCTGATTGACTCCGGGCAAATTGATTTCCGACGGATCTTCCGCGGTTGCGATATTGACGCCGGGCTTGTTCAGCAGGTTCAGGCAGGTGTACAACGACACGGTCTTGCCCGAACCGGTCGGTCCGGTGACGAGAACCATACCGTAGGGCCTGGCGATGGCTTCGAGCAGTCGCCGTTTCTCCTCGGGCTCGTAACCCAGCGCGTCGACCCCCAGTTTGGCACTACTTGGGTCAAGGATCCGGATAACGATCTTTTCGCCAAACAGCGTGGGCAAGGTGCTGACGCGAAAGTCGATGACCCGATTGGGGCCGATCTTCAACTTCATCTTGCCGTCTTGCGGCACGCGTTTTTCGGAGATATCCATTTTGGATATGACCTTGATGCGGCTTGCCAATTTGTCCTTGATTGCGATTGGCGGTGCCGAAATTTCACGCAGCTCGCCGTCGATCCGGAACCGGACGCGGTAGTTGTGTTCGTAGGGTTCGAAATGCAGGTCCGACGCACGCATGCTGAACGCGTCCAGCAGCATCTTGTGCAAGAACTTGACAACCGGAGCATCCTCGACTTCGGAAACGGTTGCCTGCTCGTTGTCGGATACGCCCTCGGCAGCGGCCTCGTCGAATTCGAACTCGCCCCCGATGATTTCCTCCATCGTTTCGGACGTGGTTGCGGCGTTGGCATCGACCAGTTTGAGGAGTTTGTCGTACTCGGCGATAACCCAGTCCACGCCCAACTGGGTCGCGAACTTGATCTTTTCAACTGCTTCCTGGTCCGAAGGGTCGGCAGTCGCGACGGTCAGGCGGTTGTTTCGCTTGCTGAGCACAACGACGCGATAAGCCAGACAGATCTTGCTGTCGAGCAGGCCTTTGGGCAGCCGCTGCGTGTCGATCGCATCGAGATCGACCAGCGGTGCCGCATATGCAGACGACATCGTATGGGCGAGGTCCGATGCGGAAACCGCGCCTGAGCCCGTGAGTTCTGCGATGAAGCTCGTTCGCCCGGATGAAGCCTTCCTGTAGATGTCTTCGGCAGACTTTTGGCCTAGTTTCCCAGCCAATATCAGCGCACGACCCAGTCCCGGCAAGGCAATGGAATTGGATTCGCGGCTGGCTGTATCGACTGCGGACATGACCTGAAAATGTACTACTTCAGAATGGATTCGCCTAATCATCTCCGATTGACCGTTCGATGTAAATCGGAAGTCGGCATGAGGCTTGCTCGCGGACTCCGTCTGCCAACAAACGGCGGCGGGCTGGTCGGGGTGAGAGGATTCGAACCTCCGGCCTCTACGTCCCGAACGTAGCGCTCTACCAGGCTAAGCTACACCCCGCTGGGAAGCGTACAAATTGAAAAAGATCAACTGTCGCGATCCAGAAGCTGACTGGCCAATTGTACCAAACACGCCGCGTGCGGCCCCTGTGGCAAGAGGCGCGCCGCCGCTACCGCGCGCTGTGCTTCTTGGGCCGCGGCGCGCCGTGAAAAATCCAGCGCGCCGGTCGTCTTGACGATGTCCACGACCTGATCAAGCATGCTGATCGTGCCGGTTTCGATGGCCGTCTTGACCAGAGTTCTCTGGGCCGGGGTGCCTCGCTGCATTGCCGAAATCAGTGGCAGTGTCGTCTTGCCTTCGCGCAGATCATCCCCGATGTTTTTCCCCATGACTGCAGCAGCACCGGAATAGTCCAGCACATCGTCGATCACCTGGTATGCGGTACCGAGCGCCTGCCCATATTGGGCGCAAACGTCCTCCATCTCCGGCGCCGCCCCAGCCAGAATCGCGCCGACTCTGGCGCTGGCTTCGAACAGCTTTGCCGTCTTGGAACGAATCACATGCAGATACCCGGCCTCATCCAGCGCAGCGTTGTGCATGTTCATCAGTTGGAGAACTTCACCCTCCGCTATCACATTGGTCGCATCCGCGAGGACACGCATGATGTCCATGTCTTGCGCCTCCACCATCATTTGAAACGCGCGCGAATACAAAAAGTCGCCCACGAGCACACTGGCCGGATTACCAAAGGTCTGGTTGGCTGTGGCGTTGCCACGCCGCAGCGACGAATCGTCGACGACGTCATCGTGCAACAGGGTCGCGGTGTGTATGAATTCCACCACGGCGGCAAGATTGAACCTTTGGTCGCCGCAGTATCCGAGCGCCCCGCAAGTCAGCAGCAGCAGGGCCGGTCGCAGCCGCTTGCCTCCAGCGGCAATGATGTAACGCGAAACATTCCCGACCAACGGGACGCCAGATTCCAGCCGCCGTGCGATGACCGAGTCGACCTCGCGCATGTCATCGGCGACGATGGATAACGCGGGCGTCGGTGGCGGGGAATGGATCTGCAAGGGTTGGACAGGTTGCGTAAGCCCTAATTATAGGAAAGCTGAAGGAGAGGCCCGCGCAGTGGGGGGCCTTGAGCTGACGGTTCAAGACAACTATGCGATTCGATCCAGGGTGATGATATAATTTTGGGCTGTGCGGAATTCGGTTCGCACATGAATCAAAGAGGTCAACATGTACGCGGTCATAAAAACCGGCGGCAAGCAATACAGGGTTGCTGCTGGCGAAAAAATCAAAATAGAACAGATTGCTGCGGACGTAGGCCAAGAGATCGTCATCGATCAGGTTCTG
>JANMYG010000229.1:0-16798 GCA_031381865.1 Betaproteobacteria bacterium
GCCACCTTGACGACATGCGCCTCGGGAAGGCCCCGGGCGGCCAGGATGATGGTCAGGAAAGGCACCATCAGCATGCCCCCGCCCAGGCCCAGCAGGCCGGCCAGAAAGCCGGTGCACAGCCCGAGCAGGGCGAGTTCGAGGATCAGGGTGAGGGGAAGGTCCAAGATGGGTGAAGGTGTACTTCCCAGTATCGCACTGCGGCACCACCTTCCTGACCATGTAGCGGCGCGCCTCGCACGCGGCACGGACCGATCCGGCGTTACCTTGCCGCAGCCGAATAACGCGCCGCATGCTGCTTGTATTCCGCCGAATCAGGAACCAGTTCGGCGAGCCGGGAGTACATGGCGGCAAGCCTTTGCGGCGCAGTTTCCGATCCGATTTGCTCCAGCAACCTGCGGATTTCCAGTTCCTTGTCCAGCAGCGTCATGACCTTGGTGATCTGTGGGTCTTGAAGCGGAACGAACCGGGCCAACTCGGCGCGTGCTTCGGCCAGCTTTCCGTCGGCGATCTTGCGCTGCGTCCGGTCGATCAGCGTCTCGCGCACCGCGTCGAGTTCGCTGGCGATTTGCTTGCGCAGCCGAGCCGCGATGGCAGTTCTGTCCTGCACCTCGGCAACCATCCTTGCCTCGGCGGCGCGTTGATCGAGGTACAGGCCGCCCACAACCACCGACAACAGCGCTGAAAAAGCCACGAGCGCGAGCGCGGCAAGCTCCCGGTTGCGCGTCGCATTCCCGCTGCCGGGTTGCTCCCAGCGTTTGCGCAGCACGGCATAAGCGATGAATGATCCGGCGCCGATCACCAGGTACGCCGCCAGGCTCAGCGGGGATACAACGACCGAAAAAAATGCATCGGCTTTCAAAGAATTCCCCTGCGGTGGTGCGCGAGGCTTGCTGCAGCCGGCCCGGCAGCCGCACCGGCGAACACGGGCCGACGCTCGGGCCCGACATGCGCCATGCGCGCGGCAAGGTGCAAGGTGCAAGGCGTCGCCCGCCGAGCACGCAACAACATTTTTGGCGGCCCGGCCGCGAACCGTGGATGGGTCAGGAGTCGCATCGTGACGCTCAGCTCGGCGCGCGCGCCATCCGTGCACGCCGGTCAAGCTCGCTCGCACTTGGCTGGGCCGCAACGAATGACCCGGTCGGCACGTTGCCGGCCAGCACGTAGGTACTCAGCAGCACCCCGGTGCTGGATGCCTGCGAACTGACGAGGCGCAGTGCACCCGCCTTCGCGGTGGCCTCGAACAGCCGCTTGCCACGCCCAAGCACCACCGGGAAAGTCCAGATGTTGTACTCGTCGATCAGCGAAGCGGACTGAAGCGTCTGGATCAGGTTCGCGCTGCCGATGATCTGCAAGTCGTTGCCATTCTGGCTCTTGAGTGCTCGAACCGCAGCCACGACGTCGCCATCCAGCAGACTTGAGTTGGTCCAACCCAGCGTCGTCAGCGTACGCGAGGCCACATGCTTTTTCGCCGAGTTGAGTGACCGCGCCGTCGGGTCATCCACCGGTTGGTACGGCCAATGGGCTTCGAAGATCTCGTAGGTCTTGCGGCCCAGCAGCAGGTCGCGATGTTTGCCGTCGAGGCCCGACATCGAACGCGCCATGATCTCGTCCCAGTAGGTGAAAGTCCATCCGCCCAGCGCAAAGCCGCCGCTTGGATCCTCTTGCGGACCACCGGGCGCCTGCATGACGCCGTCGAGCGAAACGAATGTGGATGCAATCAACTTTCTCACGGGGTCTCCTTTGATCGGGGCGGGGCCGTGTGATGCAGCAGCCGCCCCATCAGCAGGTGTGGGCTCCGCGATGCCTGGCGTTCGCGCTGTGGCGCAGACGACGGCATTGTGCCGCGAGCCGCCCGAGCCCGGCGCTTGCCTCGCGGCGCAATGCCATTGGCACCAGGCTCGACCACGGCGCCAGGCCGCAATTGTCGTGCAGAGTTCGGCCACTTCACTGCATGCCCGCGCAGATTTGCCCGCGACAACGCGCTTGGGTGAACCAACGCGGCAGTTCGACCTCCGGCAAATGGTGCTGCTGCAGGTGGCGCGTGAGGTTAAAGGTGTCGTCCAGCACGACTGTGGGCGGCTGACCCGATGTATCGCGGTGCCGGCATATTGCGGCCTGGCGGGCCTGCGAGACCACCCTGATTTGCGCGCCAGCCGTGGCGTTCAGCGCTTCGTGAAACCAAGATCTGCATCGCCGCGCGGCTGCGGTTCTCGATTGCGTGACACCGATGTTGTGCCGTTTACGCGTGGTTTTGCGGTGTTCCTTCGCCCTGGCATGCTTGTCGCCGCCCCCGCCCGACGCTCGACCGACAGTCTTGACCACGGCTCTTGAAAAGCTCGACAAATACGGGCAAGCTCGTGATCCTGGAGGTGTCACATGAAGAGACTTCTGCTTGCGGCCATCACCGCGCTGATCGCGCTGATCCTGGGGGTCGGCGCAACCCTTGCCGGGCCGTCGGATGATGTCAGGGCAGCGCTGCTTCGTGGTGATTACGCCAGCGCCCTGCGCATGCTTCTGCCCATCGCGCAGGCCGGCAATGCACAGGCGCAGGAAGACCTTGGTGAAATGTTTTGGTTCGGGCGCGGCACCATGCAAGACCATGCAGAGGCCGTAAAGTGGCTGCGCCTGTCGGCGACGCAGGGCAAGGTGAAGTCGCAGATTTTGATGGGCGACGCGTATGCATTCGGCCAAGGCGTCCTGCGCGACTACGCCGAGGCTGTCAAGTGGTATCGCCGGGCAGCCGAGCAGGGGGCCGCACTGGGGCAATTCAGGCTTGGGTCGATGTATCTCACCGGGCGAGGCGTTGCGCAAGACTACGTCGAGGCGCTCAAGTGGTACCGCCTGGTGGCGGAGGGCGGAAGCGCCGCGAGTACAAAGGCGCAATATGGCCTTGGCACCATGTACGCGGCGGGGCGCGGCGTCCCGCGAGACTACGTGGAGGCACTCAAGTGGTTTCGACTCGCAGCGGAAAACGGTGATGTTGACGCGCTGCAACGCGTCGGCTCTATCCATGCGAACGGGCTTGGCGTGCCGCAAGACGATGTGGAGGCACTCAAGTGGTATCGCCTTGCGGCCGAGCGGGGGCATACGCTGGCGCAAGTCGGCGTGGGTTCCGCGTACCTCTCGGGCAAGGGCGTCCGGCCGGACCAGGTGCGAGGGTACATGTGGGTCGACCTTGCCGCCGCTGCTGGTGATGCCGAGGCAGAGAAGATCAGAGAACGGCTGGTCAGGTCGTTGACACCAACGCAACTCGCCGAGGCGAAGCAGTTGGCCCGCGCGTGCCAGGAGCGCAAATTCAAGGGGTGCGACTGACGGGATGCGCGGCGCAGGAAACTTGTGCGCGAGGCACCACGAACTGCATCGATGGGGCATGCCCGTGCGGCAAACGAAACGACCGCCGTGGCCGCAAGGACGGCAGCGTAGCCGTTCGCGTGAAGGGGTTGGTTGCCCGGTGCCTTGTCGATCCGGTACGCGCCGAGACGGCGAAAGTCGCCCCGACCGCATGCAAGAAAACACTTGACGAGGCGCCGGTTGGCGCACGCCGCTCAGTCCATCTGATCGATGCGCAAGCTCGATTCGGGCAGCCGGCGCCCGTCTTGGGCGTCGCACTTTTCGCGGTGGTGTCCGGCCGAGCGGCGCGCTCGGTTATCACTGGGGACAAGAGAATTAGGTGTCTGCAAGTGCCACCGGACCAACATCCTGAACCGGGGTTCAGGTGGGCGAGGGCAGCGCTGGCTTCGGGTTCATCTGACGCGAGATGATCACACCTGCCAGGCAATGTTCCAAGCCCGGGCTCTATGAGCATTGGTTCAAGGAAATATAAGGCCCGATGGGCACCGCAGACACTGGAGATTGTAGGTGCAGTCCAGCTGCCGCGGCTGTGTTCGCGCGTGCAAAAAAATCTGTCCTAGATCAACTGGCCGTCTTCGGCCAGCGCGCGATCGAGCCGCTCCAGCAACGTGGCCAGTTGCGGGGCATTTCCCGCATCCGTGTCGGCGGCGGCGAGCACGGTCGCCGGCGGATTCGCGCTGGCGGCGGCGACCACCATGGTGCCGCGGTCACCCAGGTCGAAAGCCAGGTTGAGTGCCGCCAGCACGGCGATGCGATCGCGTGCGCGGACCTTGCCGCCATCGCGGATCCGGCACATGGCGGTATCGACCCGCTCCACCGCCTCGAGCAGGCGCGACTCTCCGCCCTCGGGGCAACCCAGCAGGTAACTCTGGCCCATGATCTGCACTTCGAGTTGTTTCATGGCGCGGCCTTGTGGGTGCTGCCGGCGGTCGCTTCGGGCAGCCGGTCGAGCAGTGCGTCGACCCGTGCGCGCGCCGCGGCCAGGCGGGACTTGAGCGAATCGCGTTCCTGCGTCAGGGTCTGGAGCTGGCTGGCAAGCAAATCGTTGGTGCGCTGCAACTCCGCGTGGCGAACCAGCAGGCGCTCCACCCGCTCGGAAATTTGGTCGATTTGGGACTGGTTCGACATAGACCAAACATTGTAGGGTTTGCGCCGGGAGGCTTCGCGTAAAATCCGCCGGTTGGTGCTCGCAGTGTGGTTCACATGCTGCAGTTCAACGGGAAGCAGGAGGGAAAACTGGCAACAGCCGACCTAACCTGCGCTGCCCCCGCAACGGTAAGTGGACGAGTCCCGCGACTCCGCTTCCATCACGGCCACTGAGCGTTCTGAACATGCGCTTGGGAAGGCGATGGGAGTTGTTCCACCAGCCCGGATACCGGCCAACCAGGTGGATGCGCGCGTGCGCGTGTCCGTGACGCCCAAGGGTTGTCGGGGACGACGACCAGGGCTTTTTGCCGAATGTCCTACCCATGAAAACCCGCATTTTTTACGCGCCGTCGCGCCCATCCGCACGCTTGTGCGCCGCACCGCTTGCCTTGGCGCTGGTATTGCCAGCCTGGTCCCAGACCCAACTCAAGCAGGTGGTGGTCACGGCCAGCCGATTCGCGGAGCCCGCTGCCACGCTGCCCTTCGGCGTGAGTGTGGTCACCGCCGAAGAGATCCAGGCTTCCGGCGCCGGCACCGTCAACGAGGCCCTGATGAAACTGCTGGGCGTGGTGGGCCGCCTCGACACCTCTGGCGGCAACAACTACAGCCTCGACCTGCGCGGTTTCGGTTCGACTTCCGAAAGCAACCAGGTCGTGATCGTCGACGGTTTGCGGCTCAACGAGGCCGACCTCACCAGCGCCGGGTTGTCGTCGATCCCGATTGCATCGGTGCACCGCATCGAGGTACTGCGCGGGTCGGGTGCCGTGTTGTACGGGGAGGGCGCAACCGGTGGCGTGATCGTGGTCACTACCAAGGCCGGCATCGGCGCACAACGCGTGAATGCGGCGCAGGTGTACGCGGCTGGCGGCAACATGGGGCAACGCGAGACGCGCGCCACGGCAACTGTGGCGGCGGGCGGTTTTTCAGCCGACGTGGCCGCCAGCGACCGCAGCAGCGATGGCCATCGGCAGAATTTTGCTTCGGCGTCGAACGCCTTGTCCGCGTCTGTGCAATGGAGCAACGCCTGGTTGCGCGTGGGTGCGCGGGCCGGGCGCGACGCGATGCACAGCGGTTTGCCGGGCGCCCTGACCGCGGCGCAATACGCCAGCGACCCGCGGCAGGCGAATTCGTTGACCGACTACGGCGCCACGCAGAACAGCCATTCGGGCGTCTTTGCCGAAGCGGCGCTGGCCAATTGGCGAATTGCCTTCGATGCGAACAAGCGCGCCAAGGACTACGAAAGCGTCAACGGCTTTGCCTTCGCCTATGCGGTGGACGCCGAGAACTACAGCCTGCGCGCGCGCCACGAAGGCGAACTCGGCCAGATGCCCAATGCACTGGTGCTGGGGCTCGACCGGGGGCGGTGGGACCGCACCGCCGTGCCGGTGGGAACCCGCGCCAGCGCCAGGTCGAGCGCCTGGTATGTCAAGGACGACATCACCTTGCCGCAGACCGGCACCCGCCTGTCCGTGGGCTGGCGCACGGAAAAGGTCGACAAGTCGGAAGCCGGTTCGCTGACGGCAGTGGATGAGCGGCAACACGCCTGGGAAGTCGGCGCAAGCCAGCCGCTGGGCGCCGGATTCACTGCCTACGGCCGGGTGGGACGCAGTTTCCGCCTGGCCAATGTGGACGAGTTTTCGTTCACCGTGCCCGCGGTGTTCCTGAAGCCGCAGACCTCGCGCGACCTGGAGCTGGGCGCGCGCTGGAAGTCGGGCCAGAGCGCGGTCGAGGCGCGCTGGTACCGCAGCATGTTGCGCAACGAGATCGGATACGATCCTGCCGCGCCGGGCCCGTTCGCGTTGTTCGGGTTTCCCGGCGCCAACGTAAATTTCGATCCCACACGTCGCCGGGGCCTGGAACTGGACGCGCTGCATTCCGTGACGCCGAACCTGGACTTGCGCGTGAACGCGGCCTGGCGCCAGGCCAGGTTCACGGCCGGCCCCTATGCGGGCAACGACGTCATGCTGGTGCCCAAGCGCACGCTGGCGCTGCGCGCTGACTGGCGGCCGGCGGCCGGCCACACGCTGGGGGCGGGCGTAAACTGGGTCTCCAGCCAAAGCCCGGACTTCGCGAACATGTGCTCGATACCCGGTTATTCGACCGCGGACCTGCGGTACGCCTACCAGTGGGGAGCAGCCGAACTGGCGCTGGGAATATCCAATCTCGCCGACCGCAAATTCACCACCCAGGCGTTTGGCTGCGCTGGCCCCGGTGTGGCGACGTCGATCTATCCCGAAGCGGGTCGATCCGTGACCGCATCGCTGCGCCTCAAGTTCTGAGCCGGGTGATGGAGCACGACGTGACTGCGCCAACCGACCTCGGGCCGCAGCGCATCGTGTGCCTGACCGAGGAGACCACCGAGTGGTTGTACCTGCTCGGCCAGGAGCGCCGCATCGTCGGCATTTCCGGCTACACGGTGCGCCCGCGCCGGGCGCGCGAAGAAAAACCGAAGGTCTCCGCATTCCTGAGCGCCAAGATCGACAAGATCCTGGCGCTGCAACCCGACTGCGTTTTCGGTTTTTCGGACCTGCAGGCCGATATCGCGGCGGCACTGATTCGCCACGGCATCCAGGTCACGGAGTTCAACCAGCGCAGCGTGGCCGAAATCCTGTCGATGAAGTACCAGGTGGCAGCCATGGTGGGGCAGGCCGAACAAGGCCTGCAACTGATTGGCCGGATGCGCGAGCAGCTGGCAGCCATCCGCGTGGCGGCATCGGTGTTGCCGCGGCGTCCACGGGTATTTTTCGAGGAATGGGATGTGCCGCATATCAGCGCCATCCGCTGGGTGTCGGAGCTGATCGGCGTCGCGGGCGGCGACGACTGTTTCCCCGAACTCGCGCGCATGCCGCTGGGCAAGGACCGCATCATCGCCGACGGCGCCGAGATCGTGCGCCGCAACCCGGACATCATCATCGGGTCCTGGTGCGGCAAGAAGTTCCGGCCCGAAAAGGTGGCGGCGCGTGCCGGCTGGGAAAACGTGAACGCGCTGCGGACCAGGCAACTGTTCGAAGTCAAGTCGCCCGACATATTGCAGCCCGGGCCGGCGGCGCTGACCGATGGGGTGGCGCATCTGCACCGCATCGTGATGGCGTGGGCCGAACACCATGCTTGAGCCCGCGCCGCTGCCGCTGGTCGTAGCCCGCAGCGAGTTGATCGTGGGCGGCCAGAAAAGCGGCAAGTCGCGCCGCGCCGAGATGCTGGCGCACAGCTGGCTCGCAGGCGCCGGCGGGCGCCAGGCTGTGTTGGTCGCCACCGCCCGGCGCAGCGACGAAGAGATGGATGCACGCATCGAGCGCCACCGGCACGACCGCGCCTGCCGCGTCCCCACCATGGCGACCATCGAAGAACCGCTGGAGCTGGCCGCGGCGATCGGCCGCCACACCGGCCCTGAGGTGCTGCTGGTGGTGGACTGCCTGACCCTGTGGCTCACCAACCTGTTGTGGGCCGACCATGGCCATGCCGCGTCGGCCCCGGTCGCGCTGGCCGACGCCGCGCCGGCCAGCGCGGCGCTACTCGAAGCGATCGGCGCAGCGGCCGGTCCGATCGTGCTGGTCAGCAACGAAATCGGGCTGGGCGTCATACCCATGGGTCGCGAGGTGCGGGCCTTCGTGGATGCGCTGGGCCAGCTCAACCAGCAGGTGGCGCACGCGTGCCAGCGTGTCACACTGATGGCGGCCGGTTTGCCGCTGGGATTGAAGGACGCCGCATGACGATGCTTTTGCTGCGTTGCGTGGCCGCCATGCTGGCGCTGCTCGGTGCCACTGCGGTGCCGGCGCTGCAGGTCAGGGACGACCGGGGCCAGACCGTCAGCTTCGCGCGCACGCCCCAGCGCATCGTCAGCGTGTTGCCTTCGCTGACCGAGATGGTGTGTGAACTTGGCCAATGCCAGCGGCTGGTCGGTGTCGACCGCTACTCGAACTACCCCGAGAGCGTGCGCGCCCTGCCCAGGGTCGGTGGTGGCCTGGACCCGAACGTCGAGTCGATCGTGGCCCTCAAGCCCGATCTGGTGCTGCTGGCCACGTCTTCGCCCGCGGCCGGCCGGTTGCAGGCCCTGGGAATCAAGGTTGTGGCGCTGGAGCCCAAGAGTTATGCCGACACGCAGCGCGTGCTGGCGCAGGTCGGGCTGCTGCTCGAGGTTGCCGACGCGCAGCGCCTGTGGCGCGCGATCGATGCCGGTGTCGCCGCGGCAGCCGCGTCGCTTCCGGCGAGCGCACGCAACATGCGGGTTTATTTCGAGGTCAACAGCGCGCCCTACGCGGCCAGCGAGGGGTCGTTCATCGGCGAGACCCTGACCCGGCTGGGAGTCAGGAATATCGTGCCGGCTGCGTTGGGGCCGTTTCCGAAGATCAACCCCGAATTCGTGGTGCGCGCCGACCCGGACCTGATCATGGTCGGTGACGCGACCTATGCCGGCATGGCGCAGCGGCCGGGCTGGGCCGGCATGCGCGCCATCAAGGCCAGCCGGGTCTGCGTGTTCAGCCCCGAGCAGTCCGATGTGATGGTGCGCCCCGGGCCGCGCATGGCCGATGCGGCGCGCACCATGGCCGAATGCCTGCGCGCGCATGCGCCATGACAGTTGCCATGTCGCGGCCGGGGCGACAGCAGCGCAAGGCGGCCTGGCTGGTGCTGTTGCTGCTGTTGCTGTCGGTGGCCTTGGTGGTACTTGGCGTCGGTGTCGGCAGCACCGGTTTCGACAGCCTGCTGAAGTTCGGCGACGATCCGGTCGCGCAGCAGATCGTGCGCGATATCCGCGCGCCGCGCGCACTCGGGGCCTGGCTGGCCGGCGCCTTGCTCGGCCTGTCCGGCGCCGTGGCGCAGGGCCTGTTTCGCAATCCGCTGGCCGACCCCTATTTGCTGGGCAGCGCGTCGGGCGCATCACTGGGTGTGGCGGTGGCGCTGGCCTTGATGGGCAGCACGCCTTTCGCCACCGAATGGCTGGTGCGGCTGGGCCTGACCAGCGCCGCGTTTGTGGGCGCCGTGGGCGCCGTGTTCCTGACCCTGTTGCTCGCGCGCGGCGTGCAGCACAGCCTGCGCCTGTTGCTGGCCGGCGTGGTCGTGGGCGTGGTGCTGGGCGCCTTCGGCTCGCTGATCATGATGATGCAACCCGAGGTGATGTTGTCGATGCAGGCCTTCATGCTCGGCAGCACCAGCTTCGTGGGCTGGACCGCATGTGCCCTGATGGCCGGCGCCTGGTTGGTGTGCGCCGTGGTCGCGGGCATGTTGAGCCATGTGCTCGACGGGCTCTCCCTGGGCGAGGCGACTGCCATCAGCCTGGGCCTGCCGTTGCCGCAGATGCGCGCCGTGCTGGTGGCGGTGCTGGCGCTGGCCACCGGAACGGCGGTGGCGCAGACCGGCCTGATCGCCTTCGTCGGCCTGGCCGCGCCGCACCTGGTGCGCTCGGTCGTCAAGACCACGCACCGCGCCTTCATCTTGCTGTCGGGCCTGATGGGCGGTGTGTTGCTGCTGGCGGCCGACACGCTGGCGCGCTGGCTGATTGCGCCGCAGGAGTTGCCCGTCGGTGTGCTGACCGCGGTGCTGGGCGGCGGGTACCTGCTGTGGCTGATGCACCGGCGCACCGGGCAGGCTGGCCTGTTATGACGCCGGATACCAGCGCGGTGGCACTGCGCGCGCGCGGCATCCGGGTGCGGCTGGGCGAGGCCGAAGTGCTGCATGGCATCGACCTGGACTTGCCGCGCGCGCGCTGGACCAGCGTTGTCGGCCCCAACGGCGCCGGCAAATCGACCCTGCTCAAGGCGCTCGCTCATGTGTTGCCGCACCGCGGCGAGGTCGCGCTGCTGGGCCAGCCGATGTCTGCGCTGCCGGCGCGTGCGCGCGCGCGCCAGCTCGCCTGGCTGGGTCAGAACGAGTCCAGCGGTGATGACCTGACGGTATGGGACGTCGCGATGCTGGGCCGCCTTCCGCACCAGGCCTGGCTGGCCACACCCAGCGCCGGTGACCACCTCGCGGTGGAGCAGGCGCTCAGGGCGACCCAGGCGTGGGACTGGCGCGAACGCGCGATCGGCCAGCTGTCAGGCGGGGAGCGCCAGCGTGTTCTGCTGGCACGGGCCCTGGCGGTGCAGGCGCAGGTGCTGCTGATGGACGAACCGCTGGCCAACCTGGACCCGCCGCACCAGTCGGACTGGCTCTGGCTGGTGCGCGACCTGGTCGGCGCCGGTCGCACCGTGGTCAGCGTTTTGCACGAGATTTCTTTTGCGCTGCACGCCGACGAGATGGTGGTGATGGCGCAGGGCCGCATTTGTCACCAGGGCCTGTGCACCGACCCGGCCACGCACCGCGCACTGGCCCGGGTGTTCGACGACCGCATCATGATCCATGCCCTGGGCGAACAGTGGGTTGCCGTGCCGAGCCACGAGCGGCCGCCGGTGCGCGCATGAGCCGGCGCCAGCCGCACACATCCTTCCACGCATGTACCAACCGATCCAGCCGATGCAATCCTTGATTCCCACCCTGGCCGACATCAGTGACCCGTTCCTGCGCCAGGCCCTGCAACACCGGTTGGACCAGAAGACCAAACCGCCGGGCTCGCTGGGCCAACTCGAAACGCTGGCCTGCCGCCTGGGCGAGATTCTGGGCACCGAACGGCCGGCGCTGGAGCATCCGCAACTGGTGGTGTTCGCAGGCGACCATGGCCTGGTGGCGCAGGGCGTGTCGGCTTATCCGAGTGATGTGACCTGGCAAATGGTGGAGAACTTCCTGGCCGGCGGGGCCGCGGTCAATGTGCTGGCGCGCCAGCACGGCATCGCCCTGAGCGTGGTGGATTGTGGTGTCGCACACGACTTCGGACCGCATCGTCCGGCAGAGCCGGGGCGCCCCACGCTGGTAGCGCGCAAGATTGCGGCCGGCACGGCCGACGCGTCGGTGCAGCCGGCCATGGATGCGGGGCAGTGCCGGATGGCCATCGGGCATGGCCGTGCGCTGGTGCGCGAACTCGGCGGCAACGCCTTGTTGCTGGGCGAGATGGGCATTGGCAACTCGTCGGCGGCGGCTCTGCTGATGGCGCGCCTGGCCGGGCTGGATATCGCCGTGTGCCCCGGTGCCGGCACCGGACTCGATGCGACGGCCGTCGCCCGCAAGACCGGTGTGCTGCGCAATGTGATGGATCGCCACGCGGGCGCGGTCGCGCCGCTCGACGCGCTGGCGGCGTTTGGCGGCTTCGAGATCGCCACTATGGTCGGGGCGGTGCTGCAGGCGGCGCTTGAGCGCCGGGTCGTTCTGGTGGACGGCTTCATCGCCACGTCCGCCGTGCTGGTCGCCCATGCCCTGCAGCCGCTGGTGCTGCAGCGCTGTGTGTTCGCGCACCGGTCCGGCGAACGCGGCCACGCCGCGATGCTTCAGCACCTTGGGGTGCAACCACTGGTCGACCTCGGCCTGCGGCTGGGGGAGGGCTCCGGCGCCGCGCTGGTCTGGCCGTTGCTGGTCTCGGCCTGCGCCATCCTGTCGGACATGGCCAGTTTCGAATCGGCCGGCGTGTCGGGGCAGCTGGCCTGACCGGTCCACGCGTGAACGGAAACAGCGGCACCGCGCCATGAATTTCGTGCGCCACTATCTGCTGGCCGTGCAGTTTTTCACGCGCATCCCCATCACCGGCCGGCTGGCGTCGTGGGTCGGCTACAGCCCGGCGATGTTGCGCGCCAGCGCGGCGCATTTCCCCGGTGTGGGGTGGCTGGTCGGCGGCACCATCGCGAGCGCCAGCGCGGCGCTGTTCGCGCTGTTGCCGGCTGCTCCGATGGCGCCGCTGGTGGTGGCGGTGCTGGGCACCGTACTCGGCGTTCTGCTCACGGGCGCGTTCCATGAAGACGGCCTGGCGGACGTCGCCGACGGTCTGGGCGGCACCAGTGACCGGCTGCGCGCGCTGGTCATCATGAAGGACTCGCGGGTTGGCGCCTTTGGTGCCCTGGCGCTGGTGCTGGTCGTATTGTCGAAGGTTTCGCTGCTGGCCCTGGTCGGGTCGGTCGATGCAGACACGATGTGCTGGGGCCTGTTTGTCGCGCACGTGGCGTCGCGCAGCTTTCCGTTGCTGCTGGTGCGCGCCATGGCGCATGTGGGCGACGATGCAGGCTCCAAGTCCAAGCCGCTGGCGGACCAGATCAGCAGCGCCAGCCTGCTGGTGGCCGCGCTGTGGCTGGTGGCAGCCTTGTTGCTGGTGTTCTTGGTCGGCCAGGGCGTCGCCCTGCTGGTGCCGATGGCCGCTGCGACCCTGGCCTGGCTTTGGATGTGGCGCTGGTTCGCCGCGCGCCTGCAGGGTTTTACCGGCGACTGCCTTGGCGCCACGCAGCAGGTCTGCGAGGTCGCGTTCTACTTCGGCCTGGCGCTCACACTGTGACGCCCGCCACCGGCATGGTATTGCGGCTTGCGCGCCACGCCCAACCCCTGGTCGGGCCGGGCATTTGTTACGGCGCCACCGACATGGCGGCCGAGTCCGGGGCTACCTGCGCCAGCGCCGAGATGCTGGCGGCGTTATTGCCACCCGGCGCGCAAGTGCTGAGCTCGCCCAGACTGCGCTGCGCACAACTCGCTCAGGCGCTGCGTGGGCTGCGCCCCGATCTGGTCCACGCCATGGACGAACGGCTGGTGGAGATGGACTTCGGCAGTTGGGAGGGCTGGCGCTGGGATGCCATCCCGAAAGACGCGATCGACCATTGGACCGCGCACTTTGCAGCCCACCGCTTCGGCGGGCGCGAAAGTGTCCAGGAGTTGATGGATCGGGTCGCCGGCGTGTGGCGCGACACCGCCGCGAGCGGGCAGCCGACGCTGTGGATCACGCACGCAGGCGTCATTCGCGCGGCCATGCTGCTGTCAAGGGGCATCACGGCCGTCACGCACAGCGACCAGTGGCCGCGCGAAGCCCCCGGCTTTGGGCAGAGTGTCTGCGTGGTGCTGGGCCCGGCGCCGCGTCAGTCGGCCTTGGCGCCACTGTAGGCCACGGCCTCGCCCCATTTGCGGGTCTCGGCCTGCTCGTAACGGTCGAGTGTCGCCGCGTCCATGTAGCGCGGCGCGGCGCCGGCGGCGTTGAAGCGTTGTACCAGCTCGGGTGTCGCGAGCACCTGTGTTATGGCCGCCTGCAGCCGCGCCACCACCAGCGGCGGCAAACCCCTGGGGCCATACAGCGCGACCCAGCCGGGCGTGTCGAAGTCGCGCAGCCCGATGGCCGCGCCGGACTCGGAGATCGTGGGCACTCCCGGCAGCGCCTCGGAGCGCGCCAGGCCCGCTAGGCCGAGCGCCTTGACCTTGCCCGCGCGCACCTGGGGGCCACTGGACGCAATCGAGTCGAACATCACCGGCACCTGGCCGGCCACCACGTCGGCCAGCGCCGGGGCCGACCCGCGGTATGGAATATGCACCAGGAAGCTGCCGGTACGGGCCTTGAGCAGTTCCATCGCCAGGTGGTTGGTGACGCCGTTGCCACCGCTGGCATAGTTGAGTTGGCCCGGGTGCGCCTTGGCGTAAGCGACCATCTGGGCCACGTTGTCGAACGGCGCGCCGGGGTGCGCCACCAGTACGATACCAACGCTGGCGATATGCGCCACCGGAGTGAAGTCGCTCGGGCTGTAGGGCCGTTTGCTGTACAGCAGGGGTGCAATCACCTGCGTGCTGGTAGACCCGACCAGCAGCGTGTAACCGTCCGGGGTGCTCTGGAGCATGGACTGGCTGGCCACGATGCCGCCGGCGCCGGCCTTGTTGTCGACCACGAACGGTTGGCCCAGCGCTGCCGAGAGGCCCTGCGCCACGGCGCGCCCGAATACGTCGGTGCCGCCACCGGCGGGAAATCCGACCACCACCCGGACCGGCCGGGACGGGTATTCCTGCTGGGCGCGGGTCGCCAGCGGCCAGGCGCTCGTGGTCAGGGCCGCCGCGCCGGCCGTGAAGCGGTGCAGGAAGCGCCGACGGTCCATCGGCATCGGTTGTTTTGTGTCGCGCTTGCGCATCCGGTGGCGGGACTAACCCAGCACGACCTGGTCCCGGCCGAGTTCCTTGGCGCGGTACATGGCGGCGTCGGCACGTGCCAGCAAGGCATCCACCGTGTCCGAGCCCGGTATATTGGTAGTCACCCCGATGCTGACGGTAAAGCTGGCCGGCTCGTTGAGGGTGCTGACCGTGGCCCGGATACGCTCCGCGACCACCCTGGCGACCTCGAGCGACGTTTCCGGCAGCAACACCACGAATTCTTCCCCGCCCAGTCGGCCCATGACGTCGGCGCGGCGCAGCAGCGTGTGGACGGCCGCGACGAACTGGACCAGCACCCGGTCGCCCGCCTGGTGGCCACGGCTGTCGTTGATCGACTTGAAATGGTCGACATCGATCAGCAGCGCCGACATCACCCGGCCATGCCGGTTGCAGCGTTCCAGTTCCTGCTGGCAGACCTCGGCGAGGTGGCGCCGCGTGAGTGCGTTGGTCAGCGAGTCGTGGGTCGCCAGGTGCTCGAACTCCGCCCGCACCCGGTCGGTCGCCATCAGCACCAGGCTGATGGCAAACAACAGCATGACGAACGGGTAGGCTACCACGTACATCAGGTTCTGCGGCGTGTTGTCCAGGATGCCGGTGCCCAGTGGATAGATCCACGCGGTCACGAACCGCATCGCCTGGCTGGCGACCGCGCACACCAGTATCCCGAACGCGAAGCGGTGCGCGAACGAGCTGGTGCCGCGCGTATAAATCAGGTGCGCATGGGCCGAAAACAGCGTCGCCATGATCAGCACCGAAATCATCAGCCGCGGTCGGTAACTCGGGTCGACCACGGTGTACCAGCCTGACAACAGCGTGAGCGCGGTGATCAGCGCAAGACTGGGCGCGATCCTGGGTGTCAGCCCGAAAAAACGCTGGCTGCCGACGAACTGGAAATAGACCCCCGTAAATATGAGGTAGTTGGCCGCCGTGATCGACAGCAGGTCGGGGGCCTTGCCGCGCGACGCGGCGGCGATACCGCCGAAAAACAGCAGGGCGGTCGCGAGCGACCAGTCGCCCAGCCCCTTGACGCTCGGCGGGTAGTTGCGCCGCAGGAAATACAACACGATCGACATCAGCCCCCCCATGATGCCGGTCAACAGGACGATGGTTCGTGGATCGATAAATGCAACGGGGGAGCTGGAGCCCATGGTCAAGATTATGACGGGGCCGTTTTCTTGTCCCGGAAGTCGCAATACGGGCGCACGAGGCACTGCCAGCAGCGCGGCTGACGCGCCTGGCAAACATAACGCCCGAGCAGGATCAGCCAATGGTGCGCATCGACCAGGTACTCGGGCGGGATGCGCGCGAGCAGTCTGCGCTCGACTTCGAGCGGGTTCTTGCCCGCTGCCAGCCCGGTGCGGTTGGCAACCCGGAAGATATGCGTGTCGACGGCGACCGTGGGTTCGCCAAAGGCGGAGTTCAGCACCACGTTGGCGGTCTTGCGGCCCACGCCGGGCAGCGCCTCGAGCTGCTCACGCAGGCGCGGCACCTGCCCGCCGTGCCGTTCGACCAGCATGCGGCAGGTCTGTAGCAGTTGCCTGGCCTTGCTGCGGTACAGGCCGATGGTCTTGATATGGTCTTCCAGCCCTTGCTGCCCGAGGGCCAGCATTTTCTGCGGCGTGTTGGCAACCGCGAACAGGCGCCGGGTAGCCTTGTTCACGCTCACGTCGGTGGCCTGCGCGCTGAGCAGCACCGCCACCAGCAACTCGAACACGCTGGTGTACCTGAGTTCAGTCACCGGCATCGGATTGGCCGCCTGCAGGGCGGAAAAAAAAGCGGCGACCGCGTGGTCTTTCATCGCTTCGGCGCCTGCGGTTTTATGTTGCGACAGGCTGGAACCGGCCGCTCAGGCGAGGTGACGCAGTTCGCGCAGCGCCACCGAGACCGGCGCGAGGTCGGCCGGCTGGGTGCTGATATTGGTGCGCATGCGGCGCAGGCGTTCGATCGCAGCGCTGTGCGTCGAGCACCACTTGTCGAGGCCTTCCTTGCGCGCCAGCAGGCCGAGCGTGACCTGACCGGCGATCGAATACACATCATCGCGGGCGCTGGCACGGGCCTGGGTCTGCCACAGCGTCTCCACCGGCAGCCGGTTGATTTCCGCGCGCCACAGCGTGAGCCCGAGTTCCGCGTCGATGCCGAAATAGGCGCGGGCCGCATGCTCGAGCGTGGTGTCGGCCTTTTGCGCCAGGTCGACCAGGTCGAGCGCGGGAAAGATGAATTCCAGCGCACTCAGGTCCAGCGCCAACGTCGGCTCGACGCCGGCCTGCACCAGGTTGCCGGAGGCGAGCTGCCAGTCGGCCTGTGCGCCCGTTGGCAACCATTCGGCCAGGCGCTC
>JANMYG010000248.1:0-3445 GCA_031381865.1 Betaproteobacteria bacterium
CCGACCATGCCGAACAGGTTGCCGCGGATCGACGTGGTCGGGTGCGACAGGCCCTTGAGCGCCTGGATGAAGCAGATCGAGGCGATCAGGTACAGGATCGTGACCAGGTTCATGCTCATTTGGCTTCACTCCCAGGCGCGGTCAGTGCTTTCTTTTCTTTTTTCTTGAACATCTCCAGCATTCGGCGCGTCACCAGAAAACCGCCGAATACGTTGACCGCCGCCAGCGCGACCGCCAGCACCCCCATCGACTTGCCCAGCGTCGTTTCGGTCAGCGCCGCAGCCAGCATGGCCCCGACGATGACGATTGCGCTGATGGCGTTGGTCACCGCCATCAGCGGCGTGTGCAGCGCCGGCGTCACGGTCCAGACCACGTGGTAACCCACATAGATGGCGAGCGCAAAGATGATCAGGTTGGTGATGGTGGGGGAAACAATGTCCATTGTGGTTCTCCGGGGCAGTTCGCAATTGGTTTGGCCGCCGGGTTCCGCAGGGGGCTGCGGCACCGGCGCGGCGGGTTACTTTCGCTTGACTTCGCCGCCCTGTGTCATCAGGCAGGCGGCGACGATGTCGTCCTCCATGTCCACCTTCAGGGCGCCTTCCTTGGTGATGATCAGCTTGAGGAAATCCAGTACGTTGCGGGCATAAAGCGACGATGCATCCGCCGCCACCAGCGCCGGCAGATTGGTCTCGCCGACGATCGTCACGCCGTGTTTGACCACCGTGCGGACGGCTTCCGACAGCGGGCAGTTGCCGCCGCCGTTGGGCCCCTTGCCGGCCGCGATGTCGACGATGACCGAACCGGGCTTCATGCTGGCGACCATCTCCTCGGTGACCAGCGTCGGGGCCGCGCGCCCCGGAATCAGGGCGGTCGAAATCACCACGTCCGCTTGCGCGACCCGTTTGGCGACTTCGATCTTCTGCCGCTCCAGCCAGCTCTGCGGCATCGGTTTGGCATAACCGCCGACACCGACGGCCGCCTCCTTTTCCTCGGCCGTGTCGTACGACACGTCGATGAACTTGCCGCCCAGCGACTCGACCTGCTCCTTGACGCTGGGCCGCACGTCCGAGGCCTCGATCACGGCGCCGAGCCGCTTGGCGGTGGCGATGGCCTGCAATCCCGCCACGCCGACGCCCAGGATCACCACGCGGGCCGCCTTGACCGTGCCGGCCGCTGTCATCAGCATCGGGAAAAAGCGCTGGTATTTGTCGGCCGCCATCATGACCGCCTTGTAGCCGGCGATATTGGCCTGCGAGGACAACACGTCCATGCTCTGCGCGCGTGTCGTGCGGGGCGCCGCTTCGAGCGCAAAGCTGGTCAGGCCGGCCGCAGCCAGGCGCTGGAGCCCGGCGGCGTCGAAGGGATTGAGCATGCCGACCAGGTAGGTCCCGGGTTGCATCGCCGCGGCTTCCGCGTCCGACGGGCTGCGCACCTTGAGCACCAATTCGCATGCCAGGGCCCCTGGTGCATCGGTGATTTCCGCGCCGGCCGCCTGGTAGGCGGCGTCCGTCACGCTGGCGGCCACGCCGGCACCCGACTGGATACGAAGGGTATGTCCCAGCGTCTTGAGTTTCTTGGTCGTCTCGGGTGTGATGGCCACACGGGTTTCGCCCACGGTGGTCTCGGTGGGTATGCCAATCAGCATGGAGCCGCTCCTCTTATTGTTCGCCAGGATGGAATCTTGCCCGAAGCTTACAGTAGTTTTTCGGGTGGTCCGGGCGCTGCCAAGGTGGCCGTCGGGCTTGCAGCCGGGCCGGCTGCACCACCCCGGCCGGGGATAATCCTGCATGCACAGTCGATGGAAACCCAACGTGACGGTGGCCGCCGTGGTCGAGCAGGCAGGCAAGTTCCTGTTGGTGGAGGAACATACCGCAGACGGCCTGCGGCTCAACAATCCCGCCGGCCACCTGGACCCCGGCGAATCGCTGGCCGATGCCTGCGCGCGCGAAACCCTGGAGGAGACCGCGCACCGCTTCCGGCCGACCGCACTGGTCGGTGTCTACATGTCGCGGGTGCCGCGCCCGTCGCGTGAACCGGGCAAATCGGAGCACCTGACCTACCTGCGCTTTGCATTCTGCGGCGAGCTGGGCGAGTTCCTTCCCAGGCAACGGCTGGACCATGGCATCGTTCGCACGGTGTGGATGGCGCCCGACGAAATCCGCTCCAGCCGCGAGCGGCACCGCAGCCCGGCGCTGTTGCAGTGTGTCGAGGACTACCTGGCAGGCAGGCGATTTGCGATCGATCTGCTGCACACCGACTTCGGGCACGATCCGGGCCCCGCCTGACGCTGGGCGCCTGGCCGGCGTCGCAGCTGCCGCGTGGCGCAACCATGCGCTGGGATAATCGCGGCTTATGGGCAAGCAACGCATCGTGGTCGGATTGAGTGGCGGCGTGGACTCGGCGGTGGCGGCGTACCTGCTCAAGCGCCAGGGCTTCGAAGTGATCGGCATCTTCATGAAGAACTGGGAAGACGACGACGACTCGGAGTACTGCGCCTCGAACATCGACTTCGTCGACGCTGCCGCGGTGGCCGACGTGATCGGCATCGACATCGAACACGTCAACTTCGCCTCGCAGTACAAGGACCGCGTCTTTGCCGAATTCCTGCGCGAGTACCAGGCCGGGCGAACACCCAATCCGGATATCCTGTGCAACGCAGAGATAAAGTTCCGCGCGTTTTTGGACCACGCGATGCGCCTGGGTGCGCACAAGATCGCCACCGGGCACTATGCCCGGGTGCGCCGCAATGGCGCGACCGGTCGCCACGAACTGCTCAAGGGGCTCGACCCAGCCAAGGACCAGAGTTACTTTCTGCACCGGCTCAACCAGAACCAGTTGTCCCGGACCCTGTTCCCGCTGGGCGAATTGCACAAGACCGAGGTGCGCCGGATTGCCGCGGAGATCGGGTTGCCGAATGCCGCCAAGAAGGATTCGACCGGCATCTGTTTCATCGGCGAGCGGCCGTTCCGCGAGTTCCTGAACCGCTACATCGCGATGGAGCCCGGTCCGATCAAGGACGAGCATGGCCGCGTCGTGGGACGCCACGCGGGCATGAGCTTTTATACGATTGGCCAGCGCCAGGGGCTGGGCATCGGCGGCGTGAAGCCGGATGGCGCCAATGCCGGCATCCATTTGCCGTGGTACGTCGCGCGCAAGGAAATGGAGCGCAACACCCTGCGTGTGGTGCAGGGCCATGGCCATGCCTGGCTGCAGTACCGGGCGCTGCAAGCCGGGGATGCCAGTTGGGTCAGCGGTGAAGCGCCCTCTGCCGGTGTGCTGGCTGCCAAGGCGCGTTACCGGCAGGCCGACGCCGCCTGCACCTTGTCTTATGAGGCTGGCGCGAATCCAAATACCTTCGCGCTGCAGTTCCCCGAGCCGCAATGGGCCGTCACGCCGGGCCAGTCGGCGGTGCTCTACGACGGCGATGTGTGCCTGGGTGGCGGCG
>JANMYG010000264.1:0-4704 GCA_031381865.1 Betaproteobacteria bacterium
CCGCCCGCGCTGGGCGAACACACCGGCGAGGTGCTGGCGGAACTGGGGCTGGCGGCTCCGGCCATCGCCGCCTTGCGCGCCGCCGGCGTCGTCTAGTCGCATCGCGGCCGCGCGTCGATTCCGCCAGGCACTCATCGGCACATGACCCTCGCCCGGCAGAACCCCCAGCGCCTGATCCTGTGGTTGTCGCTGGCGCAGCTGATCACCTGGGGCAGCGTGTTCTATACCTTCGCCTTGCTGATGGAGCCGGTCGAGCAGGAGCTCGGCCTGGGGCGCGCCGAGTCCTCGCTGGCCTTCAGCCTGGCGCTGTTGGTCGAGGGGCTGTGCGCGTATCCCGTCGGCCGCTGGATCGACCGTGGCCATGAGCGCTGGGTCATGACCGCTGGCTCGCTGCTCATCGGCGCCAGTCTGCTGGCGCACAGCGCCATCGGCAGCCTGTGGACGTTCTACGCCGTGTGGTCGCTGCTCGGGGCGGGCATGTCCGCCACCCTTTACACGCCGGTGTTTGCGGTGGTCACGCGGCGATTCCCCGACAACTTCCGGCGCGGCATCATCACCATGACCTTCCTGGGCGGGCTGGCCAGCACGGTGTTCCTGCCGCTGTCGGCCTGGCTCATCAGTGCGCTGGGCTGGCGCCATGCGTTGTGGGTGCTCGCCGCGTTGCAGTTGCTGGTGTGCGCGCCCCTGCACGGCGCACTGTTGCGCCGGGCGCCCCCGGGCCACCGGCGCGGGGGTGCGCATGGGGTGTCGGGCGCCTTCAGGCGGCATCTCACGAGCGCCCCCTTCCTGTTGATCGGTGTCTACATCGTGCTGGTGATGGCTGTCACGGCCGCCTTGCCGGCGCACATGGTGAGCATGTTGCGGGAGAACGGGCTGCCCGAGGGCTGGGCCATTGCGGTGCCAGCCAGCCTCGGCGTGCTGCAGGTGTCGGGACGTGCGCTGTTGTACTTCTTCGAGCACCACTTCGACGTGCACATGTCCAACCGGCTCATACCGATGCTGTTGCCGCTGGGATTGGCGGCGCTGCTGGCGGCACCCTGGGTGGGTGCCCTCGGCACCACTGCCACGGTGGCGATCGTGCTGCTGTTCGTGTTGTTCTATGGCATGGGCAACGGCATGTCGACCATCGTCAAGGGAACAGTGGTCGCCGAGTACGTCGACCGCAACCACGTGGCCAGCCTCAATGGTGCGCTGGGTGTCCCCTCGGCCCTGGCGCGTTCCGCCGCACCCCTGGCAGTGGGCCTGTTGTGGAGCCGCGAAGCCGGCTACAGCCACGGTTTGTGGCTGCTGCTGGTCATGTCCATCGTGGCGGTGACTTCGCTGCTGCTGGCGCAGCGTCTGGCGCTGGCGCGCAGGCGCACCACCGACTAAGGGCGGGCGCCGGCCAAACGCGCCGCGCCACCCGCTGGCCGGCCGGGGCCGGGTCTAATGCTTGGTCAGCGTGTTGCCGTCGATCTTGACGACATTGCCGGCGGCCCAGCCCGGCTGGGCTTCCTGCTCGAAGGTCTTGGTGCTGCCGTCCTTCATCTTGACGGTGGTGACCCAGACCTTCTTGCTCGTGACCTTCTTCTGGACTTCGTTGCCGATCACTCCACCAGCGACCGCACCACCGACCGTGGCGACCGTGTTGCCGGTGCCCTTGCCGATCTGGTTGCCCAGCAGGCCGCCGGCGACGGCGCCGCCAACCACACCGATTGCGCCGCCCTTGCCCTTGCGCTTGACCTGTTTCACGGTCTGCACCGTGGCACAGGTGTCGCAGGCGGCGACCACCACCGCCGCCTTGGCCTTGTCGGTCATGGCTTTGGCCTTGTCGGTCACGCTTTGGACCGTGGTGGTCTGGGCCCAGCTGCTGGCAGCGGCCACGAGAAGGGTGGTGAGCAGGAATTTCTTCATCACAATGTCTCCAGGTAAGTTAGTCACGATTTGACATCGATTTAACGGGCTGTACGTTCTTCGGGCCGACCGGAGACTGTAAAGAAACCGATGGTGCGCTCATCAGCTGCGGTTGGTGCCCTGCAGGGTCGGAGCCGGCGGCGGTGGTTTCGGCGCCGTCACGGAAGAGTAGCCGCCGTCGGCCGAATGCACGACGCCACCGTCGACCGTGACCCTGGCGCCCACTTGCGGCAACGCCGCCTGCTCGATGGTCCGCACGCTGCCGTCCTCCATGCGCACGCGTACCTGGTACACGGTTTCCTTCCGGACATTCTTCTCGATCGCATTGCCCGCAAATCCGCCACCCACGGCGCCCAGGATGGTGGCGACGGTGCGTCCGCTGCCCTTGCCGACCTGGTTGCCTAGCACGGCGCCCACCACGCCACCGGCGACCGTACCGACACCAGAGCCCGATCCCTTGCGCTGAACCGGCGTGGCCGACTCGATCGTGCCGCAGTTGGCGCACACTGGCCTGGCCGCCGGCACCACGGGCTGGCTTGCTACCACGCCGGTGTCGGTGACCACCGACGGCGCACTGGTTGCCCCGCCGCCCGCGCCTGCGCTCACTGCGCCCTGAACCGGGGCCGGCGCCGGCAACGGTGCCGGGGCGGGTGCCGGGTTCGTGGTTGCCGCCACCGGGCCCGGCGCGCCAGCCGGCGCCGGTCGATGTACTTTCGGTGGTGGCGGTTTGGGCAAGGCCACCGGTGGTTTGGGCGGCGCTGCCACCAGGTCCTCCTGGGTCGAGAGCGACTCGGTGGCCGCTACCCTGGCGACCGGAGCGGGCGCCGCCTGCAGCGTGGGCGCGACCGCCGCCTGCAGCGCGGGCGCGACTGTCGCCAGCGCGGTGTGCCCGTCCACCGGACGGGATTGCACATAGACCAGGCTCGCGCCCAGGGCCAATACCGCCACCCCCAGGACGCCGACTGCGGCCCAGAGAGGTTTGGTGTTGGCCGCGGTGGACGGCAGGGTATTGACGCTGGTATTCATGTTGGTTTCCTTCAGGTGCCGGGCGACGAAGCAGCCCGGGCGGCTTGTCAGCCGCTTCTCAACGGCTGGCAATCGCAAAGGTAGACAAGTTCCGGTGCAAAGCGCGCGCCAGTTTGTAACTGCGGGTAAACCGCACCGGCACGATTCGGCGCCGTGTCAACTAATACACGGAAATCGCAGCAGCCGCCCGTTGGAAGCCGGCAGCCATCGCGGTCCCGGCCCAGTGCCCTTGCGTCGTTGTCACCATGAATTGCCTCTCACGCTCTGACACCCGGGAAGCCTCCCACAGGTCGTCCACTGGCCGGTGGTTGGCCCCCGGCCTGGTGGACCGTCAGGCGGTGGCCCGTGCCGGCAGCACCCAGTTGGTCCTGGGGTAGTGGCAGGTATAACCGCTCGGATAACGCTCCAGGTAGTCCTGGTGCTCAGGCTCGGCCTCCCAGAACGCGCCGGCCGGCGCCACTTCGGTCACCACCTTGCCCGGCCACAGGCCGCAGGCATCCACGTCGGCGATGGTGCGCAGTGCTTCCTGCTTCTGCGCCTCCGACACGTAGTAGATGGCCGAGCGATAGGACGGTCCGCGGTCGTTGCCCTGGCGGTCCCTGGTGGTCGGATCGTGGATCTGGAAGAAGAATTCCAGCAGCTTGCGGAAACTGATGAGCGCCGGGTCGAACAGGATCTCGATCGCCTCCGCGTGTGTTCCATGGTTGCGGTAGGTCGCGTTCGGCACATCGCCCCCGGAGTAGCCCACGCGCGTGGCCTGCACCCCGGGCATCTTGCGGATCAGGTCCTGCATGCCCCAGAAACATCCGCCGGCCAATACTGCACGTTCCTGTGTCGCCATGTCCCAACTCCTTGACTTGATTGATTTGGATAACCACCCCGCCACTCAGGGCGCAGTGTCGCGCAATTTGTCGGGTTGTTGTTCCCACCCTTACAAGAGGGGGTATTCTGCAGGTCGCGGCAGGCGCCGATTCCCGGCCGCTTCCAGATCCTTTTTTTTCGAGGTATCCCATGTCCAGACTTCGGGTCAACAGCTTCAGCGTGTCGATCGATGGTTTCGGCGCCGGCCCGCGCCAGAGCCTGGAGCATCCGCTCGGCGAAGGCGGCATGACGCTGCATCCCTGGGTATTCGGCACGCGCACGTTCCAGGCAATGCACGGCGGCGAGGGTGGCAGCACCGGCACGGACGACGATTTCGCCCGGCGCGGTTTCGACAACGTCGGCGCCTGGATCCTGGGGCGCAACATGTTCGGCCCGGTGCGCGGGCACTGGCCCGACGACAGCTGGAAAGGCTGGTGGGGCGACGACCCGCCTTACCACACCGAAGTGTTCGTGTTGACCCACTACCCGCGCGCATCCATAGACATGGCCGGCGGCACGCGCTTCCATTTCGTCACCGAAGGCATCCATGCCGCGCTGGAGCGCGCGCGCTCCGCGGCCGGGGGCCGTGACGTGCGGCTCGGTGGCGGCGTGGCGACCATTCGCGACTACTTGCGCGCGGGTCTGGTGGACGAGATGCACCTGGCAGTTGCGCCGGTCCTGCTCGGCGCCGGCGAGGCATTGTTCGCCGGCATCGATCTGCCGGGTCTGGGTTTCTCCGTCACCGAGCAGGTGGCGATGCCGCATGCCTTGCATGTGGTGCTGGGCAAGGCGGCGCAACCGAAGCCATGATGGCGCCAGCGCTTTGCAACCGCGCCGCTGCGTAACCCGTCCTGCGTCTTGGCGATCGAAGATGTGAAGCGTGCGCCCTGGGCTGGTCGAAGGGCCGAACGGCATCAACCCTTC
>JANMYG010000263.1:0-7747 GCA_031381865.1 Betaproteobacteria bacterium
AACATGGCCAGGAAGCGCCGCACCGCGGCAAGGAAGGTCTGGTTGTCGTCCGCCAGCAGGATCTTGAGCGTCATGGTCTATCCCGGTTGCGGCACGCCGGCAGGCACGTTTTTCCGCGCTGCCTGCCTCAGGTTCGCCGGCCGCAACAGGCTCTGGTTGATGCCGCCCATGGCGACCGCCGTGGTGCCGAACCAGCCGACCGTGCGCGGGTGTGGCATCGCCGTGTCTGCCAGGAAGGCCCGCCTGGGCGGGGTCGGTTCGATCATTGCTCCATGTCCCTTTGGTTACCCGCGGATGGGGCCACCCACGCCGCCCCGGTGGTCTGGCCGGGTTGTCATGCCGGGTGCAGGCAGCGCTGCTGGCTGCGCGCCCTTCGGTCGGCGCGCGTGGTTCACACCATGGGTCCCACTGTAGAAGGCGCGGGCGCCGCATGCCATCGGGGCGATACCTGAACCGGGGCGGGGAAACACCTGAACCAGGCCCGCGCATGTGAATTTGTTCCGGTTGCGCGCCACTGTGGCTGGGCCGGGACGCCGTTGCGGCCGCGCCAGCCCCGGCTCAGGGCCAGCGCACCAGCAGGTACATCACGGGCTCGCTCGGCTCCTTGACCAGCCGCAGCGTGACCGGCACCGATCGCCCGAGCAGCGCAAAGGTGTAGGTGATCGTTTCATCGAGTGTGGGCTGGGCGAAGCGTCCGGCCACCCGTGCGTTGTTGGTACATGGCCCGACCTGCGTGAAGAAGTTGCGCCCGATCACGTGGTGCGGCGGCAGTCCGGAGTGCCGCGACTCGGTCCTGTTGTAGCGCAACACCCTGGCGCCGAGGTCCATCTCGATCACGCCGAAGTCGAGTTGGTCCAGCTGTTCGGGCACTGCCGCGCGCAACAGCGCCGAGATGGCTGCAACTTCAAAAGTGACCCGCTCAAAAGTTCGCATGTGTTTGGCGGCCCCGGTCGGCGCTGCGCCAGCGGCGCGCAAATGCGATCTCACCCGCGCACGCGCGGTCGGGTTTGTTGCTGCCGCAGGTGTTGTCGGCAACCACCGCCATGAGTCGCCGCGCCACCAGCAGGGTCGGCACGATGTCGCGATCCGGCGCGCTTGCCATGAGGCTGCTCCTTGGGAATCCTGAGGAATGCAGACTGTAGGACGAATCGGCCATTTGTGAAATCAGGCCAATACTTGAGTTGTGGGGGAAAAACACCTGACCTGGATATGGGCGGTGGCCGAACCACCGTGGCGGATAGCGGCGGTTCGGCCGCTGCGCACCTATCGGCCAGCAGCCCGGGAATGGCGAGCCCGACGGCCGGGCCGCCGCCGGGCGGGCGCGGACGCGGCCGCAATGCGGCACCGCGCTCAGACCTGCTCCAGCGCGTGCAGGGCGTCCGACGCCCAGCGGTCGGCCCGGGTGTGGCGCCAGATGCGCATGGCGGACAACGTGGCGAGCCCGCCGATCCAGATCTCCGGGCAGTCGGCACCGAGCTCGGCGCGCAGCATCTCGATCGTTTGGCGCGCCGTGATCAGGTGCTGGGGCAGGGCGGCCGACAGCCCGAGCAGGTCGGGACGGCGCTGTCCGACTTCGCGCAACAGGTCCGCGGCGGGGATATCGGTGCCAAGGCAGGTCGCGTCCCAGCCGCACGTCTCGAATGCATCGGACACCATGCGCACGCCCAGGCCATGCTGGTTGCCCTGCACGCAGGCAAACAGTGCCGAGCGTCCGAGCCGCGGCGCGAAGCGCGCCTGCAGGCAGGCGAGCGCCATCACGTCCTGGCTGGTGGCGGTGACCAGGTGTTCCTGCGAAACACCCAGGCGGTTCTTCTGCCACTGGTTGCCGACCTCGTACAACGCCGGCTGGACGATCTGCACATACACCTGCGCCAGTGATGCGCCCTGGTCCATGGCATCACAGACGCAGCGCAGGGCGGCGCGGTGGTCGCCATACATGAGCGCCACCAGGTAGTCCGGCGCCTGCGCCAGCGGGGCCAGGCGCTGCATGCCGTAGGGCGCCGCGGGGCAAGCGTCGGCCAGCGCATTGCGGGCCGACGCAAGGATGGCCCTGAGCGCGTCGCCGTGCTCACCCGGGACGTTGTGGCCCAGGAAGGTGGCGATCCGATCCAGCGAAAAATCAAGCCGGGCCGCGGGTGCGCCGAGGTCGCCCGACACGTCGCGCAACCACAACACGAATTGCACGAACGGCTCGGGCGTGCCCAGCGCGTGGCTGCTGGCCAGGTAGTCCAGAAGCTGCAACACCTGCTCGCGGCCGTTGTGGCGGGCAGGTCCGGCCGGGTGCGCCGCGGCGCCGCCGAATCTGGCAACCATGGCATCGCCAACGTGTTGCGCGCACGGCCCGCGCCACGGCGCCAACGAGTCGGTGGCGTCGGTCAGCAGCCCCGCGGAAAGCAGCACGGCGATGGGATGAATGGCAACATGGGCTGGACTGTAGGACCTGCAGCGCCCGCGCAACATCGGGCCGATACCTGATCTGGCGCGGAAAAACACCTGAGGGTCCGCACCAGCGCATCATCTGAATCCATAGTGCCAGTCATGGTCGGCCCAGAACCTGTCATCGCGGCCCCAGTGGCTGTCGGTGCGGCCCTAGTGGCTGCCATTGCGGCCCCGGCTCAGGTCCGGGGTTTCAGCACCCGCAATCCATGGATCCCGGAGCGAGTCCGGGATGACAACCTCAGGGCCGAGTCCGGGTGACAGCCGCGGGAGCGGCACGGCGGGCTGATCACAGCAGGCTGTCGTACAGGTCGTTCCAATCCGGATTGGAGTTTTCGATCAAACCCACCTTCCAGTCGCGCTTCCAGTTCTTGAGTTGCCTTTCGCGCCCGATGGCGGCTTCGATCGAATCGGTGGATTCAAACCAGACCAGCGCATGGACTGCATATCGCTTGGTGAAACCGTCGATGGAATTTGTCTTGTGTTCGAAAACCCGACGTAAGAGGTTGTTGGTGACGCCGACATACAGGGTGCCGTTTCTTTGGCTCGCCATGAGACACACGAAGTAGGTCATTCGCGCAATTGTGGTGCGGATGCGGATCCCGGGTCGAGCCCGGGATGAGTGCGCCCGTGAAGGCGCTACATCAGCACGGTGCAAGTCCGTGTCAGGGCAAGCCAAGACCCTGTAGCCGAAGGTACGGACAACTGCGACCTTGACGTGATCGTGTTCGCTGACTGGCCAAAGAGGGCCTTCCGCCTACGCGTACGGGCTGGAGTTGGTAGCCTACGAAGAACGTACTGGCCACAGCACGGATGCCCAGGGCTCCATCCAATGGCGGCTTGAGTTCCTGTGCCGGAGTCGGAATCGACCCGAAGGATTCCATTGCCGCATCGAGTTCGATGCCAAGGCCGCGCCCGGCAAGTTGCGCGCCGCGCGACAAATCCGTAAAATGTAGATACTTCAACGTATATCCAATAGTGCCATGACGAATCTACAGATTGCCAAATGGGGAAACAGCCTCGCCGTGCGCATCCCCGCTGACTATGTGCGCCAGATTGGCGTTAAGGAAGGCGACCAACTTGAAGCCCACATAGGCGCTGACGGCGCCCTGAACCTGCGGCCCGGGCAATGGAGCCGCAAAGCGTTTGCAACTGAACTTGGCCGCGACAAAAAGACGCTGCCAATGGGCACATCGGTCATGGAGCAACTGCGCCAAGAGGCGCGGTACTGATGCTCTACGTCGATACCAGCGTACTGGTGGCACTGTGCACCAATGAGCCAAAGACCGCTGCCGTGGTCAAGTGGTATGCGGCCTGCACTGATGACCTGGCATCCGCTGCATGGTGCGTGACCGAGTTTGCGAGTGCCATGGGGATCAAGCAACGCTCCGGGCAATTGACCGAGACACAGGCACAGACCGCATGGCTCCAGTTTGAACGGATGTGTGCAAACGATTTGCAATTGCTGCCGGTGGAGGCGATGACGTTTCACAAAGCGGCAATGTTGACCATGGATGCATCCGCCGGACTGCGTGCGGGTGACGCCCTGCACCTTGCGTGTGCCATGCAAGCGAAGGCAGAAGGATTTGTGACATTGGATGTCGTGTTGGCCAAAAACGCCAAGCGCGTCAAGGTAAAGCCGGTGGCGATATAGCTATGGCTACCCGCGCATGTCCGTCGGCAGGTTCGGGGGCAGCGTGTACTACCTGCCCCAAGGTGCGGGTCAAGCCGAGCTGGCCCTGATGCGCCAGATCGACGAGCTGCACCTGGAGCACCCCTTCATGGGCGCGCGCCAACTGGTGCGCCAGCTACGGCGCCTGGGCTTCGAGGTGGGCAGGTTGCACGTGCGCACGCTGATGCTGCGCATGGGCATACAGGCCATGGCACCCCAGCCCGGCACCAGCAAGCCCGCGCCGGGGCACAAGGTCTACCCGTACCTGCTGCGCAACGTCGCTGTGGTGCGGGCCAACCAGGTGTGGGCGCTCGACACCACCTACATCCCCATGCGCCAAGGGTTTGTGTACCTCACTACCGCCACCTGATCGGCGCGCTCCGGCGCAAGCCCGGCGCATTCGCGCGCTGGGTGCTGCGAGATGCGATGTTCCCGCTCGCGGTGTACCGGCAGACCTGGGAGAGGCTGAGTACGCGTTTGTCCGAGCGTGAGGCCTGCAAGACCATCGTGGGGTTGCTCGTGCTGGCCGCCGAGGGCCACGAGGCGCAACTGGCCATCGAGTTGGAGCAACTCATCGAGCTCGATCAGTTGCCCGACCTGCTGGCGCTCACCGCGCTGCTGGCGCCGCGCCAGGGCGTACTGCCTGCCGTCACGGTGGATTTGCCAACGCTGGCCGGCTTGGCCGGCCACAAATGCATACTTCGCAAATTTGGGCTTGTTCACCATGACGCAAGTCCGACATCAAGCGAGCCAATCCCGATGAGGAAACCACTGACTGGAGAGCCGTGTGCGGGAGAACCGCACGCACGGTTCGGAGGGAGGGGAGGACGGTGTCCTTCTCTACCCCTATCAACCGGAGGGATCACGCGGGATGGCACGCGAGGAATCACCGGGGTGACAACCGGGGGTGCACGCGGCACGACGGCGTGCGGGTCGGGCCGCGTCGGGCCGATCAGTGCGCGCGAAGTTCCGCGCCGCGGCTCTGGTTGCGTCCGCCGGATTTGGCCAGGTACAACTGGGCGTCGGCGCCGCGCAGCAGGGCGGCGGCGCTGTCGTCGGTGTGCCCGGACATGCTGCACACACCCAGGCTGATGGTGACGAATGGCGCCACCGCCGAGTCGGCGTGCGGTATGTGTTGCGCCAGCACCTGTTGCCCGAGTTGCTCGGCGAGTTGCATCGCGCCGGCCAGCATCACGTCGGGCAGCAGGCACACGAACTCCTCGCCGCCGTAGCGCGCGAACACATCGCCCGGACGCTTGAGCGAGGCCCTGAGCGTGGTGGCCACGCGGCGCAGGCATTCGTCGCCGGCCTGGTGGCCGTAGCGGTCGTTGTAGCGCTTGAAGAAGTCGACGTCCAGCAACACGATGCTCAGCGCGCTGCCGTTGCGCGCCGCGCGGCCCCACTCGGTGCCCAGGTGCTGGTCGAAATAGCGCCGGTTGTGCACGCCGGTCAGCCCGTCGACAAAAACCCACTGGCGCAGCAGGTCGGACTGCGCCTTCAGCGTCAGGTGGGTCTTGACACGGGCGCGCACGATGGCCGGGCTGATCGGTTTGGATATGAAGTCCACCGCGCCGACGTCGAGCCCACGCGCCTCGGCCGCCTCGTCGTTGTGGGCGGTCACGAAGATCACCGGTATGTCGTGGGTGGCCGGGTCTGCCTTGAGGCGCTGGCACACCTCGTAACCGTCGATGCCGGGCATTTCCACGTCCAGCAGCACCAGGTCGGGTCGTTTGCTCGCGCACAGGGCCAGCGCCTGCTCGCCGCTGGTGGCCATCAGCACCTGGTGCTCGGCCGAGAAGGTCTGGTACAGGACCTGGATATTCACCGGCTGGTCGTCGACGACCAGCAACCGGGAACGCGGTGGCCGCGCCTGCGTCGCGGCGGTGATCGACGCCAATTGCAGCGCGGCGGTGTCGTTCATGGCAATTGCTCCTTCATCAGGCCCTGGCAAAGTTGCAGCGCGCGCTCGAACTCCAGCGCACCGATCGCCTCGCCGATCGATTCCAGCGGTGCGCCCACTGCGGCGCCGAACCTGCGCTTGAGTTGCTCGATCGCATCGGTGGCCGCCATGTCGGCATCGCGCAACTGGTCTGCCATCGCCTTCAGCGCAGCGTGCAGGGCCCGGGTGTCGATCGGCCCGTTTGCCAGTGCCGCGTTGTCCATGCCGGGCGCGTCGGCCATCGGCTGCGCGCCTTGCAGTTCCTGCGCCAGCGCCACCAGTGCGGGGCCGGCCGCCAGCATGGCGGCGCAGGCGTTGGCTACGGCAAGGGCCGCCGCGGCCGGCGCTGCGGTGGCGCTCAACTGCTGCTCGCCTTGTGCCGCCGCGCCCGACAACGCAGTCGCCCCGAGCGTGGCCGCCAAGCCCTTGACCGCGTGCAGCAGGTGCGCGGCCGCCACGTTCTGGCCGCCGGCCAGGTGGGCGCGCAACTGCGCCGGCATGGCGGCCAGCTCGGTGATGAAGGCTTGCAGCGTGCGTTGGTAGACCTCGCGTTTGCCGCCCAGGCGCTGCAGCGCGGCGTCGATGTCGACCTGCGCCAGGCGGGCGGCCTGCCGCACCGCCGCCGGCAACGGATCGGCCGTGCTGGCGGTGGCGGTGGCGGCGCCGGCATCGGCGCGACCGGCATGCCGGCGCAGCACCCGCACCAGGTGGTCGAGGTCGAAGGGTTTGCCGATGTGGTCGTTCATGCCCGCCGCCAGGCAGGCTTCGCGGTCCGAGGCCATGGCGTTGGCAGTCATGGCCACGATCGGCAGCGCCAGCAGGCCCAGGTCCTGGCGGATGCGGCTGGTCGCGGTGAAGCCGTCCATCACCGGCATCTGCAGGTCCATCAGCACCACGTCGAAGGGCGGGTCGGCGCCGGCCACGGCTTCCACCGCCTCCTGCCCGTGCTGCGCGATCTGCACCAGTGCACCTTCGTCCTCCAGCAGTTCGCGTGCCACCTGCTGGTTGTTGGGGTTGTCTTCGGCCACCAGAAGCCGCATGCCAGCCAGCCTCCGGCCCGTGGGCCCGGGGCTCAGGCGCGAGGGATGCGGCAACGCGTGGCCGCGCCGGGCGTCCACCACGGCGTCGAACAACATCGACGCCGTGACCGGCTTGACCAGGAATCCGTCCAGCAGCGCCTGGTCGGCCGCGCTGCGCTGCGACAACATCTCGCGCCCGTGCGCGGTGACCATCACCACCACCGGAGGGTTGCCCTGCAGGCCGAGCGCGCGGATGCGCTGGCTGGTCTGCCAGCCGTCCAGACCCGGCATCTGCCAGTCGACGAACACCGCCTGGTACGACCGGCCGGCCGCGCTGCGGGCCAGCAGCAGCTCCAGCGCCTGTTCGCCGCCGCGGGCCGCATCCACGGTCCAGCCGAGCGACTGGGCCATGCGCTCGAGCAATTCACGGGCACTCGGGTTGTCGTCCACCACCAGCGCATGCATCGGCGAGGCAGCTGGGGCCGGTTCGGGTGGCGTGTACCCGGCCTCGTCCGCCGCCGCCAGCGGCAGCGTGATGGAGAAGTGGAACCGGCTGCCGCGGCCCAGCGCGCTGTCGAGTGCCAGCGTGCCGCCCATCAGCGCCACCAGGCGCTGGCTGATCGCCACCCCCAGCCCGGTGCCGCCGAAGCGCCGGGTGGTCGAGGCTTCGGCCTGCGTGAA
>JANMYG010000462.1:0-3331 GCA_031381865.1 Betaproteobacteria bacterium
CCGCGCGGCAAGGGTTTGCCGCGCAGCGACGACGTGATCGCCAGCATTACCGCCAGGTCGGCGGCGGGCTCGCTGATGCGCACGCCGCCGACCGCATTGACAAATACATCCTGGTCCATGCAGGCCACGCCGGCGTGCCGGTGCAGCACCGCCAGCAGCATCGCCAGCCGGTCCTTGTCCAGCCCCACGCTCAGGCGGCGCGGGCTCGGCCCGCCGCTGTCCACCAGCGCCTGGATCTCGACCAGCATCGGGCGCGTGCCCTCGAGCGTGACCATCACACAACTGCCCGGCACCGGTTCGCTGTGCTGGCTCAGGAAGATCGCGCTCGGGTTGCTGACCCCCTTGAGGCCCTTTTCCGTCATCGCGAACACGCCGATCTCGTTGACCGCGCCAAAGCGGTTCTTGATCGCGCGCACCAGCCGGAAACTCGAATGCGTGTCGCCCTCGAAATACAGCACCGTGTCGACCATGTGCTCGAGCACGCGCGGCCCGGCCAGCGCACCCTCCTTGGTGACATGGCCGACCAGCACGATACACGCGCCGCTGGCCTTGGCGGCGCGCGTCAGGTGCGCCGCGCATTCGCGCACCTGCGCCACCGAACCTGGCGCCGAGGTCAGCTGCTCGGAGTAGACGGTCTGGATCGAGTCGATCACCGCCACCTCGGGTTGTTGCGCCTCCAGCGTGGCCAGGATCTTCTCGAGCTGGATCTCGGCCAGCACCCGCACCTGCGACTGGCCCAGCCCGAGCCGGCGCGAGCGCAGCGCCACCTGGGCCCCGCTTTCCTCGCCGGTCACGTACAGGGTGCGCTTGCCGGCGCGCTGCAGCGCGTCGAGCGCCTGCAGCAGCAGCGTGGACTTGCCGATGCCGGGGTCGCCGCCGATCAGCACCACGCCGCCCTCGACGATGCCGCCGCCCAGCACGCGGTCGAGCTCCTCGTGCCCGGTGGGCGTGCGCTCCATGTCCACCGCGTCGATGTCGGCCAGCACCATCACCTCGGCCGTGCGGGCCAGCGAAGCGAAGCGGTTCCTGGCCGGCGCGGTGTTTTCCGCCACCGATTCGATCAGGCTGTTCCAGGCCCCGCAGCCCGGGCACTTGCCCAGCCATTTGGGGCTGCTGGCCCCGCATTCGTTGCAGGTGTAGACGGTTTTTTCCTTGGCCATGCGGCCATGGTAGCGGCTCGCGCGGCGGTCGCCGCCGCTGCACCCGGCCCGGGCCCGGCGGCTGCCGTTTGCGAAAAGCCGGAATTCATTTAACATGTTAAATAAATGCGCACGCCGACCACGCCATTCGCCCACCGCAACCTGCCGCGCCTGCTGCTGCAGGCGCGCGAGGCGGTGATGGCGCATACCCGGCCCTCGCTGCGCCAGCATGCGCTGAGCGACCAGCAGTGGCGGGTGCTGCGGGTGCTGGGCGAACACGGCACGGTCGATACCGGCCGGGTCGCGCGCGAGGCCTTCATCCTCGGGCCGAGCCTGACCGGCGTGCTGGCGCGCATGGAACGCGACGGCCTGGTGCAGCGCGAGCGCGACACCGCCGACCAGCGCCGCACGGTCGTCAAGGCCACGGCCCGCGGCCGCGCCATGGTCAAGAAGCTGTCGGGAACGATCGAGGCGCATTACCAGAGCATGGAAGAGGTGCTGGGCAAACGCAGGCTGGCCGAGTTGTACACGCTGCTCGACGCGGTGATCGAGATGGAGACATGATCGCCCCCGGGCATTCGACACGCGAAGACGCCCCGGCGGGCGGCTCCGGCTTCTGGCCCACCGGCACGGTCTACGGCACGCTGCTCAATTTCCGCGGCGAACTGCAGGCGCTGGGCGACCGGCTGGAGCAGGCGCCCTACCACGGCGCGCCCAAGGCGCCGGTGCTGTACATCAAGACCGCCAACACCTGGAGCGCCAGCGGCAGCGGCATCGTGCTGCCGCCGCACGTGCCGCAGGTCGAGGTCGGCGCCTCGGTCGCGATGGTGATGGGCGAGCGTTCGTTCGCGCCTTCCGCCACGGCCAGCGGCCCCAGCGTTGCGGGTTATGTGCTGGTGAACGACCTGTCGATTCCGCACAGCAGCCTGTTCCGCCCACCGGTCAGGTACAAATGCCTGGATGGTTTCCTGGGCCTGGGTGCGCAGTGCGTGCCACCCGACGCTGCGGGCGACCCGGGCCGCTTCGTGCTCGAGGTGTTTGTCAATGGCGTATTGCGGCAGACCCTGCGTTTCGCCGATCTGGTGCGCAGCGCGGCGCAGCTGCTCGAAGACGTCGATGCCTTCATGGCGCTGCGCGCGGGCGACCTGCTGCTGCTCGGTTGCGACACCGGCCGGCCGCTGGCACGGGTCGGCGACCAGATCAGCATCACCGCGCCGGGGCTGGAAGCCTTCGGTTGCCTGAGCAATACGCTGGTGCCGGGGTCGGCCTGGGCGGCGCCATGACCGGAGTGGGCGCCCCATGAAACACGCGCGCGTCGCCTGGGCCGGCGCCCTGTTCGACGCAGTCGAACGCGATGGGCAGTTGCTGCTGGCCGACGGCCGGCTGGTGGCGCAGGACGCCGTGGTCTGGCTGCCGCCGCTCAAGCCAACACCCCGCCCGCGCACGATCCTGGCGCTGGGCCTGAACTACGCCGACCATGCGCGCGAGCTGGCGTTCAAGCCGCCCGACGAACCGCTGGTGTTCCTCAAGGGCGAAAACACGCTGATCGGCCACCGGGGCGTCACGCTGCGCCCGCCCGGCGTGCAGTTCATGCACTACGAATGCGAGCTCACGGTGGTGATCGGCCGGGCCGCGCGCCATGTCCGGCGCGCCGATGCCTACGACTTCATCGCCGGTTATACGGTGGCCAACGACTATGCAGTGCGCGACTACCTGGAGAACTGGTACCGCCCCAACCTGCGGGTCAAGAACCGCGACACCTGCACGCCGATCGGCCCGTGGCTGGTGGACGCCGCCGACCTGCCCGACCCGATGCAGCTCGGGCTCCACACCACGGTCAACGGCGCGACGACGCAGTCGGGCAACACGCGCGACATGATTTTCGACCTGCCGTTCCTGGTCGAATATTTCTCCAGCTTCATGACCCTGCAGCCCGGCGACCTGATCCTGACCGGCACCCCCGACGGCGTGGTCGACTGCCGGCCCGGCGACGTGGTGGTGACCGAGATCGAGGGCATCGGCGCGCTGCACAACACCATCGCACAAGGAACAGCATGAGAATCGATCACCTGATCAACGGCAAGCCGGTGGCCGGCAGCAGTTATTTCGAGAGCGTCAATCCGGCCACGCAGCAGGTGTTGGCGCAGGTCGCCGCCGGTGGCGAGGCCGAGGTCGACGCCGCCGTCGCCGCC
>JANMYG010000572.1:0-5469 GCA_031381865.1 Betaproteobacteria bacterium
CGATTTGCGACAATCCGTCACTTTGGAAAACAAGAGGCGTTGTCCGTGCGAATTTTTCTTGGTGTGTTTCTGACCTTGTCGCTTTTGGCTGGATGCGCAAACCCGTTTTTCGACGTTGGTCGGACAGAGACGGTACTGCCATTGAGCCGGGCATGGGTGAATGGGCATGTTGTCGAGTACGTGACAACGGACATATCTGATTCATCCATGGCACAGATGATGGGAGCGAACTACGTGCCCAGGCTGGCGGATACACTGCGCGCCGGGCCCGGAATGTCTGTCCTTGAGAGGGTCTACAAGTTCCCTGGCAATGAGCAGATCAGCGTTTTCCAGTCAGGTCCAGCACCTGTTGGCGCCGGCAACAAGGACCGCGACTACAGCCCGTTATGGCGGGTCGTCATGGTTCATTGGCGAGATCCGGCGCGAGTGCGCGAACTGAAATCCGAGGAAGCTTTGCTGTCGGCGCAAGAGAAGGGCGAACTCGCGCTGGAGGTCACCGGGATCGTCGTGAACTGCCCAATAACCCGAGCCGGTGCCGGGCAGGCGCTTACAGGGGTGCGCTGACGTTCGACCCTTCCATCGAGGGGACGCCTTCGCGCCTACCGCCTCCAAGCGCACCCACGTCAAACGCCAGCCTGACTATCTAAACTGGCCCCTGTCAGCACAGGCAAGTGCAAGAGTCACCATCCTGACAACCGCCACCCGATTGGAGTACCTGCGTGCAGTCACCGCGAAAACGAATAGCGGGACTGGCTTCCTTTCGCCTGATACATCGCCTTGTCCGCACTCGTGATCAAGGCCTGCGCCGTGGCGCCATCTTTCGGAAAGATCGCAATTCCTATGCTCGCGCTGACGCATGGATTGATCTGGGCGCCATCGACGGTGACGCTACAAGGCATCTGGATCGACGCAATTATCTTTTCCGCGATGAGCGTGAGGTCCTGCTCATTGTTGACCTCGGCGAGCATATACAAGAATTCGTCGCCACCATGACGGCTAACCGTGTCGTCGTCGCGCGTACTTGCCGCGAGTCGTATGGCAATCGTCTTCAACACTTCATCACCCGCGTCGTGCCCGTGGGTGTCGTTGATCTGCTTGAAACCGTCCAAGTCGATGAACATTACGGCCAAATTCCGGTCATGCCGTTTTGCCTGGGCCAACCCATGTTCCAACCGATCATTGAACAACGCGCGGTTTGGAAGGCCGGTCAAGAGATCATGAAAGGCGGCATTTCGAGACGCTTCTGCCCGCTCGGTGACAGCGGCCAAGCGAAATTCCAACACCAGTCGCTCCCGAACCTCTCCCTTCAATGCCAGATTCACCTCCGACAGCTTGTCGGCCGCGACTTGCACTTTGTCTTCAATGGTCTCGGTCTTTTCGAGCGCATTTTCGACGCCCGGCGGCGACCCCCGGTCCGCAACCTCTTGCCTGAGCACGGCACTGACCGAAGCCAGTTCCTCGGCGGCTTCGTCCACCAGGCCCTTGACTTCTTCGCTCTGACCGAGCACCTTGGTGAGCGGCTTGACCGGCCTGTCGCTGCTTGGCGGATCTGCGTTCGGAGGGGTGTTCATGCTTGGGCGTCCTGGTCGTCGGGCCGGCGATTGGCAAGACTCTAGTTGCGCCCGCGCGAATTGCCCAGCAAACCGGCCAACACCACCACGGCGGCACCTGCAGCCGCGGCGATCAGCACCGACTTGACGGGCTCGTCGCGGATGTAACCCACCGTGCCATCGCCCACGCGCACGGCCCGCTCGCGCACCTGCTGCGAGGTGTCGCGAACCGCGTCCATGCCGCGCTGCGCCAGCGCGCTGGCCTGCTCGGTGGCGCGGTTGATCATCGGTGTGACCTGCCGGCGCACGTCCTGCACGGTACCGGCCAGGCCGTCCAGTGCGTTGTTGGCGGCGCGCTGGGTCGACCGGATGGCGTTGTCGGCCGACAGCGCGGCCTGATCGACCAGCGGGCTGGGCTGGTTGTTGAAGGGTGCGAGGGTGTTGTTGCTTTCGATCATGAAATTTCCTTGGGGTGGGTGAAGGTTTGGGGTGAGGGGAGCGTTCGGGCAGGGGTGTGCAAGTGCCACTCCGGTGGGACTGGAGCGGCGCATCAGCTCTTGCGCAGCAGCCCCATCAGGAAGGCGGCGATGGCGAGCACCGCGAACACGACGAACAGGATCTTGCCGATGCCCATGGCGCTGGCGGCGATCCCGCTGAAGCCGAATAACGCGGCGATCAATGCGATGACGAAGAAAACAACGGCGTAGTGCAGCATGGTGTACCCCTGGTGAAAACGGCGCCGCAGCGCCTGGTGGATCGTGTCCGCCACAGGATTTGCAGCGACCGATCCAGTGTCGCGCGCACGGCTGCCGGCGGCGATAGGTTCGCCTGCCGATGCGGTGTCGGGGGAATCTGCGCGCCGGCGTAGGACGGCGCCGACAATCCGGGGCAACGCCGGGCCAGGTCAGGCCTGGGCGGGTAACTCGGCCGCGCGCAAGGTGGACGCCGGCAATCGCGCCAGGATCTGCGTGCCGTGTCCGGGGGCCGAGGCCACGGCCAGTGTTCCGCCTTCGGCCTCGATGCGAAAACGCATGCCCACCAGCCCGTGCGAGGAAATGCGCGGCAGCGACGGGTCGAATCCGACGCCGTCGTCGCGCACCGAGATCTCGACCTGCCCGGCATGCATCGCCAGGTCGACCCACAGGTGGCCGGCCTGCGCGTATTTGCTGAGGTTCGTGATCGCTTCCTGCACCAGCCGGTAGACCACCAGCTCCGCGGCCGGGTTCAACTCGATCGGTTCCAGGCTGCAATGCACCTCCACGCCCGAACGCTCGGCAAATTCGCGCGTCAGAATCTCGAGCGTCGCCACCAGCCCGAGGTTGCTCAGCGCCGAAGGCCGCAGGTCTTCGATGACGCGGCGCTTGAGCGCGATGCCGGCATTGAGCATGTCGACCAGATGCACCAGCCGCTCCTGCGCCTCGGGTGCGGTTGCGCCCAGGCGCGACTTGATGCGCGCGGCGTCGAGCTTGGCCGACGTGAGCAGCGCGCCGAGTTCATCATGCAGGTCGCGCGCCAGGCGCGCGCGCTCGTCTTCGCGCGCGGTTTGCAGGTGCTGCGCCAGTTCGGTGAGCTGGGCCGTGCGTTGCGCTACCTCGCGCTCCAGGCGGTCGCGTTCGCCTTCCATGCGCCGCTTCATCTCCAGCTCGTGGCGGTCCACCGCCGCGGACTGCCGCAAAAACAGGAACAGCGCGAGCAGGCTGACGGCGCTCAATGCCGCGACGCCGACACGGTTGAGCATCAGGGTCTGGTTCATGTCCTGGCGGCTGACCGCTACCTTCAGCGTCTCGTGCGCCAGCAGTTCCGCGCCCAGCACACGGATGGCCTCCATCTTCTCCTTGCCGATATCGCTCAGGACCAGTTCGCGCGCCGCGCCATCCCGGCCCTCTTCATGCATGCGGATCGTCAACGCGAGTTCGGACATCTTGGTGTCGGTCAACTGCCGCAACCGGCCCAGCACCTCCCTGGATGCCGGCTGTTCCCCGTAGTAACTGTCAAGCACCCGGAACGATTCGTCGATCCTCTTGATTGCCGTCTCGTACGGCTGCAGGTACTCCTTGCGGTCGGTCAGCAGATAACCGCGCTGCCCGCTCTCGGCGTCCAGGATGCTTTGGGCCATGCCGACCAGGCCGACACGCGCCGTTTGCATCCTGGCGATGGCATCCATCGAACTGACCGCCTGCCAGTACGAACCTTCACTGATAAACACCATCGCCAGTGTGGCGATACAGGCCAGCGGAAATGCCAGCGGGCTGCGTGTAACGACCTTCAGGATATCCATCACCTACCCCCGCCGAAAAATGTGGGATCATGCGCCCACAAGGCGGGCCCCACTCCATGATTCGAATAGCTATTGTTGACGACCATGCCATGGTGCGTGCCGGATTGCGCCAGTTTTTCGCCGACCAAATCGACTTTGCGGTGGTCGCCGAAGCGGCCAATGGCCGCCAGGCGCTCGACATCGTGCGCAAGGGTGAAGTCGACGTCATCGTGATGGACATTTCGATGCCGGACCAGAGCGGTGTCGACGCGCTGGCGGCCATCAAGGCGCGCGCGCCGGATCTGCCGGTGCTGATACTCAGCGGTTTCCCGGAGGAGCACTATGCCACCACGCTGCTGCGCCAGGGCGCCAGCGGCTACCTGAACAAGGATTGCGACCCGGAAGAAATCGTCAAGGCGATCCGTACCGTGCACCGCGGGCGCAAGTACATCACGGCCGGCATCGCCGAGCGGCTGGCCGACGGCCTGGGCGGAGGTGGTGACAAGCCGCTTCATGAACAACTGTCGGAGCGCGAACTGCAGGTGTTCCTGCGCCTGGCCAAGGGCGAGACCATCGGGCACATGGCGGTGAGCATGTCACTCAGTGTCAAGACGGTCAGCACCTACCGCACCCGCGTGATGGAGAAGATGAAGCTCGAATCCAACAGCGACCTGACCTATTACGCGCTGAAAAACGGCCTGATCCAGTAGCCCGGCTCAGATGATGCCGCTGGGGCCGGTTTCACCGTTGGCGAGCCGGCCGCAGTACTGGATCAGCGCATCGATCTCGTTGGATTTGTCGAACACGCGGTCGGCTCCCAGCTCCAGGCATTTGCGCCGCATGTCGTTGGTGGCGTAGTTGCTCAGCACCACGGTGCAGTAACGGCGTGGCAGCGCGTGCGCCGCGCGCAACACACCCAGCCCCGACCCGCCCTTGAGGAAGATATCGACGATCACCAGGTCGCACTGGTTGGCCGGCAGGCTCAGCCATTGCACCGCAGTGGATTCGTCTTCGGCCGTACCCACCACCTGCACCGGAACCAGTTCTTCCAGTGTGGCGATCAGGCTTTCGCGGATGACCGGACTGTCCTCCACAAGAAAGGTTCTGAGTTGGTGCATGGGCGGGAAGTTGGTGCTTGGGAGGCCGACGCCGCCTTGTGTCAGTCGCGCCCGGAAGTGTTGCACATTGTAAGCAGCACGAGGGTAGGCACGGGGCAGAACAGCGATGGCAGGTACAGACTCTGCAACAGTATGCATTCGGAATTCACCGGCCGCCATTGGGCAGTATCGCGCGTGCATGTCGGACAGTTCCTACAAAGCCTGCTGGTCCACGGGCGCCGCGCCGGCCGCGTTCAGGCAGCGACTGCAGCACCGCCATCCACCAGCGTGATGTCGGGGTACATGGAGACCATGCGCGCCGGGCCGAAGATGGTGGCAAAAGCCACATCCTTGGCGTCGCGCCCGGTGGCCACGCGCACCACATGGTCGACCGGCGCCATGCCGGTGGGGTCGAAGCTGACCCAGAGACCTCCCACGTAGGCCTCGAAAATCGCATGGAAGTCCGGTGGCGGCTCGGGGAAATTGGCGTAGCCGCTGACCAGCCGGGCCGGGATGTTGAGTGCACGGCAAAAGGTGACGGCCAGGTGCGCGAAGTCGCGGCAGA
>JANMYG010000689.1:0-2044 GCA_031381865.1 Betaproteobacteria bacterium
CCTCGTCGATACCCAGAATCGTCACCGTGCGCTCGTGGCCAGCGCCGTCGGCATCAGCGACCGTCGCGCCAAAAAACACCTGGTCGGCGCCATGGTGCACGCTCGGATCGGTGATCTCGGCAATTTCCAGCCGCTTGGTCAGGAAGCGGATGCGCCGGTCGATTTCACGCAACCGCTTCTTGCCGTAAATGTAGTCGCCGTTTTCGGACCGGTCGCCGTTGCTCGCAGCCCCGTGCACGATCTCGACCACCTTGGGGCGCTCGACGTCGATCAACTCCATGAGTTCGGCGCGCAGGCGCTGGTAGCCGCTCGCCGTGATGTAGTTCTTGCCGCCGCCGGGCAAGGCGGGCAGTTCGACCTCATCCTCGTCGTCCGTGTTGTCCGATTCCCGGGTGAAGGCCTTGCTCATGGTGGGCGTCAGGATCGATCCGCGGTCGATTGAATGGGCACACGTAGCCAACAAAAAGGGCTTGCGTCTTTTTGGGACGCAAGCCTTTTGTCTTGTTGGTGCGGCTGGCAGGAATTGAACCCACGACCCCTTGGTTCGTAGCCAAGTACTCTATCCAACTGAGCTACAGCCGCGAAAGACGCAAATTCTAACACCATCGCACTCCCTGATTCCCCGTTTAGCCGCGGCCACTGACAAGTCACCGGGCCTCGGTAAACCGCAGGCATGCCTATGTCTTCATGGCTCGCCACGGGAGGCAGCGACCGCTCCCTCCTGCAGCTTGAGCAGCCGTTCGGTCTGGGCCAGCGAGATAAGGTGCGCATAGACCGCCGGCAGGTAGCGTTTGTTCTTGATCGACAGAAACAGTTCGTCGGACAAATTGTTGAGGCGTTCCTCATTGATCACATAACAGCCGGCGATGGTCTTGACGGCGCCGTTCTCCTGCACCCGCAGGCTCAGTGGCGTAAACATGTTGTGCTCCTTCAGAAAGCGGCAAAACTCGCGCGTCAGCTGTTCCATCTGCTGCAGTTCCGACAAATAACGCTTGACGTTGTCGATCACCTGCGTCGGCACGCCGGCGATGTCGAACAACGCCGCGCCGTCCGCCTCGTTGACGAGGCTGCTCGCCTCGTCGATACAAACGACGAACTGGCCATCGGTGCTCGGCGTCAAGGTGAACGGGTAGCGCCGGATGACCGCCGGAATGTACGAGGCCAGCCATTTCCCGGTCGAATCCACAAACAGGTTCTGGCCAGGCGTGAGACCCAGCAGGGCTACCGGACGAAACTCGTCCTGTTCCTTGTCCTCGAGAAACACAATCGGAAAGATTGAAGCCGCGCGGGTGAATTCCTGCATCGTCAGATAGGCGATGTGAAACTTCGAGGCGAACTCGAAGCTCGAGATTTCCTTGACCCGCTTGTTGGCGTGCACCTGGCTGTTGACTGGGACGACTTTTTGAAACACGAGTGGCTCCTGCAAGGACTTCGTTGCCGGTTGTCCGGACAAGGTAGACAGACGGCACAGTCTACATGGGCCAACAGCGTTCACAGCTGCCACGCAGCAGCCCAATCCGATGGTCGTGTTGCCCGCGCCAAGACCGTTGGCCGCCGCCCACCCCTGAGCGCCGCGCGCTTGCGGTATGAAAATACCTTGCCTTCTGCAAAGCGGCAATTGGAAACCGGCGACTTCCAGTCAGCCAAGCTGCCACGGCGACGGGCGTCGCCGTTGGCCAGACTGGCGAGGCTGGGGGTGGAACGCGCGCCTTGGCCGGTGCAATTTCGGCCAAGGAGACCGATGCACGAATTCGCTGGTTGCCGCTCTTGCAGCCGCTCCCAACTGAATGGCTGCGCCAGCATGTCGGAGTTTCTTACATGCCGCAAACCGCGTCTCGAACTTTTAATATATTTTCATACAAATCAATAGCTTGCGTTGTCGGCACGAAAAATGCTTGTTTCCAGCATATTGCGTTGAGACGCTGGTCAAGTGTGCGGCAAGTCCGGCTAGTACGAATAGGTGGGGGACTTGGGTGAATCGCATATCGAAAATTGGTCCTTGCGTGCCCTGAGCAAATAGGAGCCGGGTGTTCAGGGGCGTCCA
>JANMYG010000693.1:0-1755 GCA_031381865.1 Betaproteobacteria bacterium
CGCGATCAGCGGCTTGGCGATCTGGAACGTGCGCCCCATGCCCAGGCGCGCGCGGTCATGCGGCGCCAGCCGGTTGATCTGGGTGCCATGCAGGCGCACCTCGCCCGCGGTGGGCGCCAGCTGGCCGGTCAGCAGGTTGAAGAAGGTGGTCTTGCCGGCGCCGTTGGGCCCGATGATGCTGACGATCTCGCCCTGGCGCACCGACAGGCTGACGTCGTCGACGGCGCGCAGGCCCAGAAAGTGTTTGCTGACGCCCGTGACGGCGAGCAGGGGTTCGTTCGCTGCAGCGCCATCATGCTGCGCGCTGCGGTGCTGGGCGCCTTCGGGCGGACGTGCGGTGCTCATGGCCTGGGCCCTCCCTTGTGACGCAATCGACGCAACAGGTCTTCCAGGGCGCCGACGATGCCGCGTTTCATGAACAGCGCCGCCAGCACCATGAGCAGGCCCAGGATCGCCAGGTTCAGGCCCGGCAGGGCATTGGCGAGTTCGGAGCGCAGGAAGTTTTCGAACGGCACGATCAGCGCGGCGCCCAGCAGCGGCCCGGCGATCGTTCCCACGCCGCCGATCAGCGACAGCAACGCGAACTTGACGCCCACCTCGGGCAGGTTGAACAGCGTCGGCGGGTCGATGAAACGCAAGTACATGGCGAACAGCGTTCCGCCCAGCGAGGTCAGGAAGGCGCTCAGCGCCATGCCCTGGAGCTTGACCGACAACACATTGATTCCCGAGGCGCGCGCGGAGTCCTCGTCTTCGCGCACCGCCAGCAGGTAATAACCCAGGCGGCTGCGGCGCAGCAGCACGGTGATGCCGATGACCAGCGCCGCAAAGCCGAACATCAGCACCGCGTATTGCCAGCGCTGGGTGAAGATCATGTTGGCGAAACCGGCCTTGAACGGGATCATGATGCCGCGCGGGCCACCGGTGACCGAATCGAAGTGGTTGGCGATGACGAAGGCGACTTCGTTGAACGCCAGCGTCGCAATGGCGAAGAACGGGCCGCGCAAGCGGAACGTCGGCCACGAGATCAACACCGCGATGAACGCCGCGAACAGCGCCGCCGGAACCATGCTCAGCCAGGGCGAAAAACCGAAGGCCACATAGAACTTCGCGGTCATGTCGGCGCCGATGCCGAAGAACACGCCGTGCCCGAGCGAGAACTGGCCGCCGAAACCACCGATGATGTTCCAGGCCGCCGCCAGGCCGCCCATCAGGTAGGTGAACGCGATGATGTTGAGCCAGTGCGCGTCCTCCACCAGCAACACAAACGGCAGGAACGCCAGCGCCATGCCGCCCAGGTACTTGAGCAACGCGCGCTGGCCGGACTCGATGCCGGTCTCCTGCGCCGAGGCCGCGCCGGCCTGGCCAACAGGTCGGGTTTGGTCAATTTTGTTCACGGAATCCCACCTCTTCCGCGCCGACCTGGCCCAGCAGGCCGGACGGACGCACAATCAGAACCACCAGGAAAATGATGAACCAGATCGCGTTCTTGAGCGCCGGGTCGATGTAGTAACCGGCAAAGGCCTCCACCACACCGACGATCAGTCCGCCGATGTAGGCCCCCCACACGCTGCCCAGGCCGCCCAGCACCACCACCGCGAACGCCGCCAGGATGAAGTTCCCGCCCACCGCCGGCGTGATGGAATAGATCGGCGTGAGCAGCGCACCGGCCATGCCGGCCAGCGCCGCGCCGATGCCGAAGGTGAACAGGAAGGTGCGCTCCACGTTGATGCCCATCACGCGTGCCGCGCGCTTGTC
>JANMYG010000732.1:0-4617 GCA_031381865.1 Betaproteobacteria bacterium
ATCGTCAGCCTGTACGAACTCACCGGCGCGCTGTCGCTGGCCCTGAACTCGGACGCCAACTGGCGGCCGTTCAAGATCGAGGGTTACCTGTTCATCGCCATGATCTATTTCGCGTTCTGCTTTTCCATGTCGCGCTACAGCATCTGGGTCGAAAAACAGGTCAACAAGGGCAAGGCAAGGTAACCGCAGGCCGCGAAGCAGCAATCCGATCACTCCAACCCATACCGACCCGCCATGGCAGAACCCATCATCAAATTCGACAAGCTCAACAAGTGGTACGGCAACAACTTCCATGTGTTGCGCGACATCGACCTCGACGTCGCGCCGGGTGAGCGGATCGTGATCTGCGGGCCGTCCGGCTCCGGCAAGTCGACCCTGATCCGGTGCATCAACCGGCTCGAGGAGCACCAGCAGGGGCACCTGTTCGTCGACGGCATCGAGCTCACGGACGACGTCAAGGCGATCGACGAGACACGCAAGAAGGTCGGCATGGTGTTCCAGCAGTTCAACCTGTTCCCGCACCTCACCGTGCTGGAGAACCTGACGCTGTCGCCGATGTGGGTCGGCAAGATGCCCAAGAAGGAAGCCGAGGAAAAGGCGATGGTGCAGCTCAAGCGCGTGCGTATCGCCGAGCAGGCCGGCAAATACCCGCTGCAGCTCTCCGGCGGCCAGCAGCAGCGCGTGGCGATCGCGCGCGCCTTGTGCCTCACGCCCAAGATCATGCTGTTCGACGAGCCGACGTCCGCGCTCGACCCGGAGATGATCAAGGAGGTGCTCGACGTGATGGTCGAGATGGCGGGCCAGGGCATCACCATGTTGTGTGTCACGCACGAGATGGGGTTTGCCAAGGCGGTGGCCGACCGCGTGATCTTCATGGACCAGGGGCAGATCGTCGAGCAGAACAACCCGCACGACTTCTTCAACAATCCGCAGAACGAACGCAGCAAGGACTTCCTGTCGAAGATCCTCGGGCATTGAGTCGGCCGATGCAGCGATTCATCCAACTCGCCGCCGCGGCACTGCTGGTTTGGCCGGCGCTGGCCAGCGCGGCGTTCCCGGACAAGCCGATGCGCATCGTGATCGGTTTTCCGGCCGGTGGTCCGCTCGACCAGCACGCCCGGCTGCTGAGCGACAAGCTGCAGGGCGTTCTTGGCCAGCCGGTGCTGATCGACTACAAGGCCGGTGCCGGCGGCACGGTCGGCGCGCAGGAAGTCATGAAAGCAGCGCCCGACGGCTACACCATCATGCTGGCCAACACCGGCGTCATGGTGATCAACCCGGCGTTGTACGGCAAGTTGCCCTACGCCACCCTGAAGGACTTCGTGCCGATCGCACGCACCGCCATGCAGCCGCTCGCGCTGCTGGTCAACCCGAAGGTGCCCGTCAACACGCTCGACGAGTTCGTGCAGTACACCCGCACCCGGCCCGGACAGATCAACTACGGCTCGGCCGGCAACGGCGGCATCAGCCACCTGGTGCCCGAGATGTTCAAGACCGCCACCGGCCTGTTCATGGTGCACATACCCTACCGCGGCAGCGCACCGGCGTTCACCGACCTGATGGGCGGCCAGGTGCAGTTCATGGCCGAGTCGATCCCGCAGGCGGCCGGTTACCACAAGCAGGGCAAGGTGCGGGCGCTCGCCGTCACCAGCCGCGAGCGCAATGCGGCGCTGCCCGACGTGCCCACCGTGATCGAGAGCGGCATCAAGAATTTCGAGGTGGTGGGCTTCTATGGTTTCCTCGCCCCCGCCGGAACACCAAAGGAGGTGACCGGCAAACTGAGCGACGCGTTGCGCCAGGTGATGGCCATGCCCGATATCCGCAGCCGCATGATCACGCAGGGCGCCGACCCGGCATTCCTTGGCGCCGACGAATTCGCCCGATTCCTGGCCGCCGAGATGCCGCGCTGGGCCGACGCAGTGAAAGCCTCGGGCGCCAAGGTCGACTGAAGGTCCGCGGCGACACGACCCGGCAGGCCAGCCAGGTAACGCCGCGGCGGTGTCGCCCGTCTGCGCCGGCACCAACCACCCAGCACCCCGCACCACCGCCGTGCCGTCGATCCTCTACCTGCTCGCCGCCTGCAACCTGGTGATCGGTACCGGCGCCTTCGGGCTGGCCGGCATCCTGCAGCCGGTGGCCGATTCGCTGCATGTGAGCGTGGCAGCGGTTGGCCAGTCGATGACCGCCTATGCGATCGCCACCGCGCTGCTGGCGCCGCTGCTGCTGGTGGCCACCGGCCGCTGGTCGCGCCGTGGCGCATTGCAGGCCGCGCTGGCGCTTTTCACGGCCGGCCTGGCGACGTGCGCGCTGGCGGGCAGCCTCGAAGTGTTGCTGCTCGGTCGCGTGCTGATGGGTGCCGGCGCCGTGTTCACGCCGATCGCCGCCAGCATCGCGGTGTCGGTGGTGGCGCCGGCGCGCCAGGGCAAGGCGCTGTCACTGACCTTTCTTGGGATGAGCCTGAGTTATGTGATCGGCCTGCCGCTGGGTGCCTGGCTCGGCCTGCGCTTCGGCTGGCGGCTGCCGATGTTCGGCGTGGCGGGGCTGGCAGCACTGATGCTGGTGCTGGTCTCGCTGCGGGTGCCGCGCAGCGTCGGCGCGCCCGGAGCCAGCTTCAACGGCCTGGGCCTGGCCGTGCGCCGCCCGGAGGCGCTGCGCACGCTGGCGCTGACGCTGCTGTACTTCAGCGCAATCTTCACCGTTTTCTCCTACACCGGACCGGTGCTGCAGGCGCTCAACCCGATGAGCGCCGAAACCCTTTCGGTCACGCTGATGGTATTTGGCGTGGCCGGTGTGGCCGGCACCCTGTCGGGTGGTTGGGCGACCGACCGGTTCGGCAGCATTCCCACGCTGCGCCTGCAACTCGGCGTGCTGGCGGGCATGATGCTGCTGGTACCGCTGACGCGCGGGCACTATGGCCTGATGCTGCTGGTATTCGTGGTCTGGGGCGTCGCCGGCTTCGGCATGATGTCGCCCACGCAGGCGCGGCTGGTCGCGGTGTCGCCAGGCCAGGCGCCGATCCTGTTCAGCCTGAATACGTCGATGATGTACCTGGGCACGGCCCTGGGCGCCGCGGTCGGCGGAGCAGCCGGCGCCGCGTTCGGATTCGACACCCTGGCGTGGGTCGGCGTCGCATTCGCGCTGCTGGGCGCGCTCAGTTTTGTCGGCAGGAAATGATGCACCCGGGCGACCGATGACTTTGATCAGATTTTCACTCAATAGCGCTTGGATTGGGCTCGCTCATCTGCTAACCTCGGCGCATTCAAACCAACCGAAAGGGACCCGCCATGTCTGATCCAAATGCATCTTTCGTCAGCGCCCAGCAACAACTCGTCACCGACATGAAGTCCGCCATCTCGGACGCGGAAGACATGCTGCATGCGACCGCCGACCAGGCCGGCGAAAAGGTGGCCAGCCTGCGTGCGCGCATACAGGAGCGCCTCAAGGGTGCGCGGGTGCGGCTTGCCGACGCCGAGGAAGCGCTGTTGACCAAGACCCGCGCCGCCGCGCGCGCGACCGATGCCTACGTGCACGAGTCGCCATGGACGGCCGTCGGAGTTGCTGCCGCTGTCGGGTTGCTGGTCGGCCTGATCATCGGCCGGCGTTAACAATGGCGCGGGGTTGCGCCAACGGCAGGTTTGCTTCATGACCAGTCCTGGTGGCCGTGAAGGTCTCTTCGCGGCCCTGAGGAACATTGCGATCACGTTGCTGGCCATGGGCCAGACCCGGCTGGAACTGCTGGGCAACGAAATCGAGATCCAGAAGGTCAATGCCATTCGCATGCTGCTGCTGGCGCAGGCCATGCTGTTCTGCGCCGCACTGGGCGTCGTGTTGTCGGTGGTATTGGTGGCGTTGTTGCTGTGGGAGCAGCGCCTGGTGGTGGTTGCGGTATTTGCCGCCGTGTTCCTGGCGGCGGCCGCATGGTGTTATCGCGCGCTCGTGCGCACACTGAGCGCCCAGGAAAGCGCGTTTTCCGCCACCCTGGCGGAACTGCGCGAAGACATGCGCCGGCTCAAGACGGCGTCTGGCCATGCAACAAAGACTGATTGAACTGCACCAGCAGCGCGGCCGCCTGCTCGAGCGCATCAGCGTCCAGCGCAATGCGTTGTCACAGCATCTGGTGCCGCTCGACCGGGCGCTGGACGTGGGCGACCGTGTGGCCCGCATGGTGCAGGACGCCAAGGCCTTCGTGCTGCGCCACCCGTTGGCGATCGCCGCCGTCGTCGTCACCATCGTCGTGCTCAAGCCCGGCACCGTGTTGCGGTGGTCCCAGCGCGGGCTGTTGGCATGGCGCACCTGGCGTACCGTGCGCCCGCTGCTGCCCAATTTCCTGTTGAGCCGCTGGCGCGACCAGGTCTGAGCGGGTGCGCCGGCCGGCCCGCAGACTGAACCTATTGAGGTTTTCGATATTCAAGACACCGTTCGCCCTGAGCCTGTCGAAGGGAGCCTGTCGAAGGGAGCCTGTCGAAGGGACATTGACTTGTCATCAATTTGGGGAAAGATCAATAGAAGCGGTCAACTACCGCTTCTGGGCTGAATCCTTCAAATCGCCGGCAAGTGGTCCGACCGTTACGAGCCGCTAGCGCTTGAGCGCCAGCGTGAGCCCGTCGCCGACCGGCA
>JANMYG010000733.1:0-5927 GCA_031381865.1 Betaproteobacteria bacterium
GTGACGCTGCCCGAGTTGACGAGCAAAGCGATGCGGGTGGCGGCGGGAAGTGCTTCGCGCAGCAGACTCAAGCGCTTGGGTTCGAGCACGCCGGTGAACAGGCTGATGCCGGTCAGGTTGGCGCCCGGCCGGCCGAGGCTGACGACCAGCCCGTTGGCGACCGGGTCCCCGCCCGCCGAGAAGACGATGGGGATGGTGGCGCTGGCCGCCTGCGCCGCCAAGGCTGCGCGGTCGTTGCCGGTGGCCACCATCACGGCGACCTGGCGCCGCACCAGATCGTTGGCCAACTCCGGCAGCCGCTCGTAGCGGCCCTCGGCCCAGCGGTATTCGATGGCGACGTTTTGCCCCTCGACAAAGCCGCTGTCGCCCAGCCCCTGGCGAAAGGCCGCCACCAGGTGGGCGAACGGCGCCGCCGATGCGCCGCTGAGAAAGCCGATCAGCGGCAAGGCCGGCTGCTGCGCGCGCGTGCTGGCGGGCAGGGCGGCGACAACGCCAAAGGTGGTGAGGAGGATGTCGCGTCGGTTCATTGGGTTAGCTCATCGGCGCGCAGCAACAGCGACTGCGGGATGGTGATGCCCAGCGCCCTGGCTGTCTTCAGGTTGATCACGAACGCGAACTCGGTCGGCTGCTGCACCGCCAGCTCGCCGGGCTTGGCGCCTTTGAGAATCTTGTCGACGAAGCCGGCGGCCGTGCGCCAGTGCCAGACATCGGACGAAAGGTAGGACATCAGCCCCCCCTCGACGGCCAGCCCCCGGGCGCCGAAGATCGCCGGCACCTGCCAGAGCAGCGTCAGCTCGATGATTCGCGCACGATGGGTGCCAATCATCGGGTCGCCCACCACCACCAGGGCGCCACCTTTGGCGCGCGCGATGGCGCCGTCCAGGTCGCTCGGCACGCTGTAGTCGATCCGTTCGAGCCGCAGACCGAGCTTGGTCGCCCGCACCAGCATGGCGTCGAAGAAGAAGGCGTTGGCCGGGTTGACACTATTCATCAGCACGCTGAAACGCTTTAGCTGCGGCACGGCCTCCGACAGCAGCTCGATTTGTTTGCCAAGCACCTCTTCGCCTGCCGCCGAGGTGCCGGTCAGGTGGCCGCCCGGCCGCGCCAGGCTGGCCACGAGGCCGGCACCCACCGGGTCACCGGCGTTGATCATGACGATGGGCACGCCCGGCGCGCCATCACGCGCCGAGCGAATGGCGGTCGTGCCCACCGCAAGGATCAGCGCCACCGGCAAGGCCTTGAGTTCGGCCGCGAGTTCGCGCTGGCGTTGTGGGTTCGGGCCGGCGAAGCGCGTCTCGACGATCAGGTTCTTGGCTTCGACCCAGCCCAGATCGCGCAATGCGGCGACCAGGTTTTCGAAATAGACCGCACCCGGGCCGTATGGCCCGGTGGTCGACAGGAGCATGCCGATTCTGGCAACCCTCTCGGCCGGCTGCGCTTGCGCGTGCGGTGTGGCAAACAGCCCCAAGGCGAGCTGCACCAGGAACGACTTGCGGTTCATCATTGGACTACCTCATCGGCCCGCAACAACAGCGATTGCGGGATCGTCAAGCCCAGCGCCCTGGCGGTCTTCAGGTTGATCACCAGTTCGAAGCGCGTCGGCTGTTCGATCGGCAGCTCGGCCACCCGGGCGCCAGCCAGGATGCGCGAGGCGTAGCCGGCGAGTTGGCGATTCATCGCCTCTCTGCTCGGCCCGTAGCCCATCAATCCGCCCTCACGTGCGGCGTCCGGCCACTGGTAGATGGCAGGCAGTTTGGCACTCGCCGCGAGCTGGAAGATGTGCGCGCGCAGGTTGTACAGAAACGGTGAGTTGAGCACGTTGACCCCGGCCACGCGCAAGCGGCGCGCGGCTGCGAAGGCCGCGTCGATCTCTGCCACCGTGTTCGCAAACGCCGCGTGCGTCACCAGCCCCAGCGTGCGCCCGGCGTCTCCGACCATCTTCATGGCTCCGGGCAGGGGTTGCAGGCCGGCCAGATTGAGCACGGCGCTGCCCCGGGGCAAGGTCTGCGCGAGCAGCTCCAGGCGCTTGGCATTCAGCGGAAAGGGCAGAAAGCTGATCCCGGTCACCCGCCCGCCCGGGCGCCCGAGCTGCGCCGCGTAGCCCGAGGCCACCAGGTCGCCCAGTGACACGATGGGCGTGGCCAGCGCGGCCGTGGCGGCCAGCGCAGCGTCGGCGGCCTGTCCTGGCGCGATGATCACCGCCGGCTTGAGCGCCGCGAGTTCGGCGGCCAGGCGCGGCAGGTCCTGCGCGCGGCCCTCTGCATAACGCACATCCAGCACCACGTCGCGGCCTTCGACATGCCCGCGCTCGCGCAAACCCTCGCGAAAAGTCTGCACAGCTTCGAAGGTACTGGTCATGCTGCCGACCGTCAGATACCCGATGTGTTGAACCACCTGTCCAGTCTGCGCAACGGACGGCTGCGCTCCAAACCCGGCCAACAGCGTCGTACCCGCCGTTGCCAGCAGCCAGGAGCCGCGTTGCGTTCCGGCACCACACCGCTGTGCGACAGGTGTCTGCACCGACCCGGCCGGGTCCGTAGTCCCGGCACCACATCGCTGTGCGACAGGTGTCTGCACCGAAGCACTTCGCGCCGTCATTGGATCACCTCGTCGGCGCGCAGCAGCAGCGACTTCGGGATCGTCAAGCCCAACGCCCGGGCGGTTTTCAGGTTGATGACCAGCTCGAAGCGCGTCGGTTGTTCGATCGGCAGGTCGGCCGGCTTGGCGCCGCGCAGGATCTTGTCAACCAGACTGGCCGCGCGGCGGAACTGGTCTTTCAGGTCGGCGGCGTATGACATCAGGCCGCCGGCCTGGGCGAACACGGTGTGCGGGTAGATCGCGGGCTTGCGCTGCAAGGCGACCTGCTCGACGATGAGCTTGCGCTGCGCGAAGTACAGCGCAGCGTCGCTGACGAACCAGGCATCGCGGCGGCCCGCCGCGGCCATGGCCGAGGAGATGTCCGCGCCCCCGCGCGCCAGCACGGGCAGCAGTTCGATGCCGAGTGCCCGCGCCGCCTGGCGCAGAGTTTCGCCAGGCTGGCGTTCGTCGCTGAGGAAGGCGACCCGGGCGGTGCGCGCAAAGCCTTCTTTTAGCAGTTGCAGGCGCTTGCCCTCTAGTTCATCACTCTGGGTCGCCAGGCCCGTGAGGTTGCCGCCCGGGCGTGCCAGGCTCGCCACCAGGCCCATCTCAACCGGCCTGGGCACGGACGCAAAAACAATGGGTACGGTACCGCCCAGCGCCTTGGCCGCGAGCGCCGCATTGCCCGACGTGGCCACAATCACATCGACATTGCGCTCGGCCAGTTCGCGCGCCAATTGCGGAAATTGCTCCACCGCTCCCTCGGCGAAGCGGCGCTCGATGATGAGGTCGCGGCCCAGCGTCCAGCGCAGGCGTTGCAGCTCGTTGCCAAAGGCATCCCACACGGCGGTGGCCTCGGGCGTCACCGGTGCCGAGTTGCCCAACCAGCCGATCCGGTAGACCTTGATGGCGGCTTGCGCGCGGGCCAGGCGAGGAACCATCGCCGCCCCGCAGGCCAACAACGCACGGCGCCGGTGGATCATTGGATCACCTCATCGGCGCGCAGCAACAGCGATTGCGGGATCGTGATTCCAAGCGCCTTCGTGGCCCTGAGGTTGATGATCAGATCGAACTTCGACGGCAACTCGATGGCGAGGTCGCCAGCATGCGCGCCCTTGAGTATCTTGCCCACCAGCACCCCGGTGCGCGGTTGGGTGTGCTCCTGGTTCAACCCGAAGGACATCAGGCCGCCCGCTTTGGTGTATCCCTGGTACGACGAAATCGCCGGCAGCCGGTGGGTCGTCGCATAGTCGGCAATCTGCCCCGCGGTTGCTGGCGAGCTCAGTTCGGGCGAGCCAAGGACGACGATGGCATCGATGGCGGCGCGGGTGCCTGAGCGCAACGCGGCGTCGATTCCGGGCCGGCCGCGCAACTCCATGACCTGGTGCGCCATGGCAAAACCCTCCGCCGCCGCCTTCGCCGCAGCCAGTTGCGAAGTCCCGGTCGTCGCGTCCCACAACAAGCCGACCCGCCGGATGCCTGGGGCGGCAACCCGGAGCAGTTCGAGCCACTTGCCGGCCAGTGCGGGCAGGTCGAGAAACAAGCCGGTCAGGTTGCCGCCCGGCCGGGCCAGGCTGCGGGCCCAACCGGCCTGGATCGGGTCGGTTTCCAGGTCGATCGCCACGATGGCGACTACGCGCGTCGCCTCCCTTGCCGCCGTGACGGCAGCTGGCCCCACCGCGTAGATCACATCGACCCTGGATTGCACGAGATCGGCCGCCAGGGCGGGGAACGCGGCCGGGTTCCCGGCGGCGAAACGGTGCTCGAAGCGGAAGTTCTTGCCCTCCACATAACCGAGTTCATTCAACCCCTGGACCAGGAACCCGATATTCCTGCCGCTGGCATTGGCGTACGGCAACAGCGTGCCCACCACCGCAAGGCGATTTGCAGCTTGCGCGCGTGCAACGCCGGGCGCGCCGAGCCACCCCAGCGCAAGGATGCTGGCAAAGTCACGACGATCGATCACTGAACCACCTCGTCCGCCCGCAGCAGCAGCGACTGCGGGATGGTGATGCCGAGCGCCCGGGCGGTCTTCAGGTTGATCACCAGTTCGAACTTGGTCGGTTGTTCCACCGGCAGATCACCTGGCTTGGCGCCTTTGAGAATCTTGTCGACATAAGTCGCGGCGCGGCGCCAGATGTCGTTCAGGTCTGCGCCGTGCGACATCAGCCCGCCGGCTTCTACCAGCGGACGCAACCCGAACATGGTCGGTAGCCGTTGGCTGGTGGCGATCTCGGCGATGCGCCTGGCATGGGCGAAGTAGACGCCGCCCCCGAGCACCAGCAACGCGCTGGCGCGCGCGGCCGAAGCGGCTTTGATCGCGGCTTCGATCTCGGCCACGTCGCGCAGTTCGAGCGACAACAATTTCCAGCCGCGCGAGCGGGCGGCCGCCTCGGCCACCTGCCAGTCGAGCGGGTCGGCCCGGTACCAGAGCACCGCCACCGGCGCGGCGCCGGGAACGAGCTCCTTGAGCAACTCGAGCCGCTTGCCGATGGTCTCGGTCGATTGCAGGCTCAAACCGGTCACGTTGCCTCCCGGGCGGGCCAGGCTCTGGACCAAGCCCTGGCCGACCGGGTCGACCGACGCCGCCATCACGATCGGGATGGTGGCGGTAGCCTGCTTGAGCGCGACCGCCGGCAGCCCTCCGCCGGCGATGATCACGTCGGGCTGCAGGCCGACCAGTTCGGCGGCCAGGGTGGGCAGACGCTCAGGCATGCCACCGTCGACGCGCGATTCGGTCACGAAATGCTCGCCGTAGCGGTATCTGAGCGCGCGCATTCCGTCCAGGAATGCGGCCGTCGATCGGTCTGCGGGCTGTGGACCGGTCGCGCCGGAGCGGGCGCTACCGAAGCCGAGGATGCCGATGTGGAAGACATTGCGCGTGTCCTGTGCCGCAACGCGCAGCGGCGCGCCGCCAGCGACCACGGCAAACGAAGCGAGAAAGGCGTCACGTCTGTTCACCTGCTCCCTTCCCGACATTGCGAACCGCCACAAGTCCCGGGATCGGAGGGCGCACGACCCGATGAAGCCGAGTTGCAGCCCAGTTTACGCCTCAATCCCTGCAGCTGGGGCGCGTTTGACGGGCCGCGCCTGCGTCCCCCAATGGATCACCTTGTCGAATCCCGGCCACCGCAGTGGCGAGTCGGTCAGGCGATATTGCGTGGCAGTTGGCGACGCGGACTCAAGCCTTCAAAAGCGACACCGCCAACACGCCGGCCTTTGACGCGCGCCGCGCGAGCTGCCGGTCGAACGTGGCGAAGCGGTCGCCATCGCGGCGCTGCGCTGCATGCAGGGCGTCGGCAAAATCGAGTCCGGCCTCGTAACCCTGCAGTGCCTGCTGGGCCAACACC